>JBBRVM010000005.1:0-26564 GCA_038246865.1 Burkholderiales bacterium | reverse complement strand
GGGGAGGGTTGGGGAGAGGGGGACGGTGGCGAGAGCGCCAACCTCGGCTCTCCAAGCCAACGGCCCCCTCTCCCCCAGCCCCTCCCCCACGAGGGGGGAGGGGAGAAATTCATTGCGCCTCACACGTTAATGATGAGCGCCACACCCATCCCGCGATCACTCGCCATGAGCTATTACGCGGACCTCGACGTGTCGGTGATTGACGAGTTACCTGGTGGGCGGCAACCCATCGCGACCAAGCTCGTCAGCGAAGCACGACGCGGCGAAATTGTGCGTCGCATTTATGAGGCGGCGCAACAGGGAGCACAGGCCTACTGGGTGTGTCCGCTCATTGAAGAAAGCGAAAAACTTGCCGAGCAGGATGTGCAATTGCAAGACGCTACAGCACTGCATGCCGATCTCGTCGCGCTGATGCCAAACGTGAAAGTCGAGCTGCTGCACGGTCGCATGAAGACTGACGAAAAGGCAGCGATCATGAAGGCGTTCACCGCCAATCGTATTCAGGTTTTGGTGGCGACCACGGTCATCGAAGTCGGCGTTGATGTGCCCAACGCAAGCTGGATGGTGATTGAGCATGCGGAGCGTTTCGGCCTGGCGCAACTGCATCAGCTCAGAGGCCGCGTAGGGCGCGGCAGCGTGGCGTCCACCTGTATCCTGATCTTCGCGGGAAAGCTCTCTGAAACCGCCAAGCAGCGGCTAAAAGTCATCTACGAAAACACCGACGGTTTCATCATCGCCCGCGAGGATCTGCGCATTCGCGGGCCGGGTGAATTGCTCGGACCTAGGCAATCGGGACTACCGTCGTTGCGCTACGCGAACATTGAGGAAGACATCGATCTGGTGGAAGCGGCGCGCGATGCAGCTACCAAACTCGAAAGCGACACGACGTTCGACAGGACCGCGTTTGTTGACCGATGGATCAGACATCGCGCAGAGTTTGCGAAGGCTTAGCCGCTCGCTAGAGCACACGAAGATGCGCCTCTGTCGCGCCATGAACCGCTTGCAGCGGGATGTTTTGGTCGAACGTTGTCAGTGCCCCGTCGTGCTTCACTGCGAGTGCAAGCAGATAGAGATCGGCGATCTGGTTATGTCCGTGGACTCGCGTGAAATCCACGGCTGAGTCATCACGTAACGACACGTCATCAGCCCAAAACTCATGATCCAGCGAGGCGCAAGCATTCACGAGTTGTTGTCGGACCGCCATGATCCCCAACGCGCCGCGTCGCCCGTAACTTGGTAAGTTGAGCACGCGAATGACGCCGGTCTCCACCAGCGGACAGGTTGCGATTTTGATGCCCGGCGTCTCGATCAGTGCATTGGCGCGTGAAGACGCAACGTGCGCATCATCAAACAGGGCCACCCACACGTTGACGTCGAGCAGCAGCCGGGTCGGCGTCACAGACTGTTTTGTGGCAAGGTATCTTGCATCGGGTTCGCGAACAGAATGTGCGACTTCGCGGCGCGTAGCAATGGAGGGCGGCACGTCAGATGCCTTCACGTTCCATCAGCGCCCGGACATGATCGATGGTGATGACTTCGTCGCGCGCGGGCAGCATGGCGAACCGTCCTCGAAGCGATGCAGCGATCAACGGCGCCTGCGCGTATGTCTGAGCGCCAGCGCGGATGAGCGCGGACACGGCGTCACCCAGCGAGAGTCGTTGGCGCATGGCGTAGTGTTTGGCTACGTGCAGCGCGTCTTCTGAAAGGTTGAGAGTGGTTCGCATAGTTAGCTTTGGGAGGCGATTGGCGGTGCACAGGGGTAGAGGTGCCACTATAGCATAAAAACATCATAACATCAAGTTGATGCGTTCATGTTGATTCGCGTTGAACCGTCGCTTCAGCTGGCCCGTCGCGTCCGTCGCGTCCTCCTCCCGGCCACCCAAAGGGCAGGTCTGAACGACGGCCACATTTAAACGGCCTAGAATTAGGCCAAATGTCCCTTTAGCCACGCTCGCCCGCTCCCTCACCCTTTCTGGGCGATAGCTGTGTCACGCGTGGCTTTTTTCGTTTCTAGAGTCTCCATGAAAGATACTTTCCGCTTCAAGCTTGAACAACTCTCGCGCCGACAGGTCGAGGTGGAGAGCTTGCTTTCTGATCCGTCCGTCACCACCGACATGAATCGCTTTCGGGCGCTGTCGCGTGAGCGGAGCGACATAGAACCGATTTCGGCGTTGTTTGCGCAGTTTCAGGCGCGCGAGGCTGATCTGGCGGGCGCGCAGGAAATGCTGGCCGATCCGGAAATGAAGGAGATGGCGCAGGAGGAAATCGATACCGCGAAGGCAGACATCGAGCGTATTGAAAAAGAGTTGACGCTGGGTTTGCTTCCTAAAGACCCAGCCGATGAGAGGAATATTTTTCTCGAAATTCGCGCAGGTACGGGCGGTGACGAGTCCGCGCTCTTCTCAGGCGATTTGCTGCGCATGTACACGCGGTTTGCCGAGCGGCAACGCTGGCAGGTGGAGATTGTTTCGGCCAGCGAGAGCGAACTGGGCGGCTACCGCGAGGTGATTGCACGCATCATCGGGCAGGGCGCGTATTCAAAAATGAAGTTCGAGTCGGGCACGCATCGGGTGCAGCGCGTGCCGGTAACTGAAGCGCAGGGCCGCATTCACACCAGCGCCTGCACGGTGGCGATCCTGCCTGAAGCCGATCCGGTGAAGGACATCACGATCAATCCGTCGGACTTGCGCATTGATACCTTCCGGGCGTCCGGTGCGGGGGGGCAACACATCAACAAAACCGATTCGGCCGTGCGCATCGTGCACATTCCGACGGGTGTGGTCGTCGAGTGTCAGGATGGGCGCTCGCAACATCAAAACAAGGCGCGTGCAATGGAAGTGTTGGCGTCACGCCTGCTGGAGCGTGAGCGCGCAGCGGCGCATGCGAAAGAAGCGGGTTTGCGCAAATCGTTGGTGGGTTCGGGTGATCGCTCTGAGCGCATCCGCACCTACAACTATCCGCAGGGCCGGATGACCGATCACCGTATTAATCTGACGCTCTACAAGCTCGATTTCATTATGGACGGCGACATTGGCGACATGGTCGACGCGCTGATTTCCGAGCATCAGGCAGAGCAAATGTCGTTGATGGAAGGAGCGATTGCATGACCACTTTCAATCAAAAATTAGAAGCGGCGTGGAAGAAATCGCGCTCGCTTGTTTGCGTCGGCCTCGACCCAGAAAAGAAGCGTTTGCCCGAGCGTTTGTTCAATCGCCCTGACGCGATTTTTGCATTCAACAAGGCCATCATCGACGCGACACATGACATCGTTTGCGCTTACAAACCGCAGTTTGCACACTACGCGGCCATCGCCGCTGAAGACCAGCTCGCGGCGACGATTGACTACATCCATGACCGCTACCCCGATGTGCCCGTGATCCTCGACGCCAAGCGCGGTGACGTCGGCAGCACGGCCGAGTTCTACGCGGTGGAAGCGTTTGAGCGCTATCGTGCCGACGCGGTGACGGTGAATCCGTACTTGGGTGGCGATTCGATTTCGCCATTTACGAAGTACGCCGACAAGGGCGTGATCCTACTGTGCCGCACCTCCAACGCGGGCGGCGCTGACTTGCAGGAGCAGATGATTGACGGCGAGCCGCTGTATCTGCGTGTAGCCAAACTTGCGGCGCAGCAATGGAACTCGAATCAGAACATCAGTCTGGTGGTCGGTGCGACCGTGCCGCAGGTGATTGCCGATGTGCGCAAAGTGGTGGGCGACATGCCGCTCTTGGTGCCCGGCGTTGGTGCGCAAGGCGGCGACATGAAGGCGACCGTTGCCGTCGGTCGCGACAGTAAAGGCGCCGGCCTCATCATCAATGCCTCGCGCTCGGTGATTTATGCCAGCGGCGGCGATGATTTTGCGCATGCGGCGCGTGGGGTCGTCGAGCAAATGATTGAAGATGGGGCGGTGCCTTGAGACTAGTTTCTGAACGTACAACTTTTTCCTGAATCGTCCTTTACATAAGGGCTAAGGCGCATTTTAGTTGAAAGTTGACTGTTAGATTTTTTGGGAGCTTGCCTCGCTTCAGCGGTGCTTCTGGCGAAAAGCTATAGGTCACTGAGGAGAGAAATCATCGACGAAAGCGCCTTCAGCCAGTGAATATCCGCGAACTTGTATCTTCGCTAGCGACGCCTTCGCTCCCACGCGCCGAAGTTCGCATGCTCGTGAGTCATGTGTTGCAACGCAACAGCGCATGGCTGGTTGCGCACGACGATGAAGCAGCATCACCTGAAGAGCGACAACAGATTGAGGCTCTGGCAGGCCGTCGCGCGGCAGGCGAACCGATGGCGTACCTGCTCGGCGAGCGCGAATTTTTCGGGCGAACGTTTCGTTGCACACCCGCCGCGTTGATCCCGCGCCCGGAGACCGAGCACGTGGTGGAGCTTGTGCTCACACTCATCGAAACCTCTGCCGAAGCGGCAATTCTGGATGTCGGCACCGGCACTGGCTGCATCGCCATCACACTCGCCCTGGAGCGACCAAACGCGCAAATCGCCGCCCTTGATGTGTCACCCGACGCGCTCGAATTAGCCCGAGAAAACGCCGCAAAACTCCACGCCAACAACATCGGGTTCTTCCAAAGCAACTGGTTCAGCGCCGTTGCAAGCGACGCGAAATTCGACGTCATCGTCAGCAACCCGCCGTACATCGTGCCCGGCGATGTGCACCTGAGCCAGGGCGATTTGCGCTTTGAGCCCGCCATCGCACTAACCGACGCAATCGATGGTTTGGAGAGTTACCGCCAACTCGCGCGCGGCGCGATGACGCACTTGAAAGCGGGCGGCTGGTTAGCGGTCGAGCATGGCTACGACCAGGGTGAATCCGTTCCCGCGCTGCTGAGAGCGAGCGGCTTCACAGAGGTGAGCATGCTCCACGATCTCGCAGGTCAGCCTCGCATCGCAGCGGCGCGCAAGCCGTATTAGGACTACCCCGAACCAATCCGGCATGTCCCAGTTCATAATATCGGCTGTATTGCCTGCTGTTGTTTTATTAAGGATATTTCGATGTTGCAAGAGTCCAATTTAGCCGCCACTCAGTCAGAAATCGACGCGCTGGTGCCGACGACAAAGTTAAACCGTCGCGGTTTTATCGTCACCTCGCTGGGCGCTGGCTTTGCCGCGTCTGTGCTTCCGGTGTCCGCGCAAACGATCGCGACCAGCGCTGAGGGCCTGATCGCCGGTGAAGTCAAGGTGCCGACCAAAGACGGCGAGATGGTCGCTTATCGTGCGATGCCTGCCACCGGCTCCAACTTTCCGGTCGTGCTTGTGGTTCAGGAAATCTTTGGCGTGCATGAGCACATCAAGGATGTTTGCCGTCGCTTCGCCAAGCTCGGCTATTTCGCGATTGCCGGTGAAATGTTCGCCCGCCAGGGCGACGTCTCGAAGATGACCGAAATTCCAAAAATCATCTCGGACGTGGTCAGCAAAGTGCCCGATTCACAGGTGATGTCGGACCTTGACGCTTGCGTCGCGTTCGCCAAAGCCTCCGGCAAAGCGAACGTCGACAAACTCGCGGTGACCGGATTCTGCTGGGGCGGACGCATTACGTGGCTGTACGCAGCGCACAACCAGAACGTGAAAGCGGGCGGCGCATGGTACGGGCGTCTGGTTGGCGCGACCAACGCCATGAACCCTGCCAACCCAATTGATCTGGTCGACAAAATCAACGCACCCGTACTCGGCCTGTACGGCGGCGCGGACGGCGGCATTCCGAACGACACGGTTGAGCAGATGCGCGCGGCGCTCAAAAAAGCCGGCAAGAAGAGCGAACTGACACTCTATCCCGACACGCCACATGCGTTCAATGCGGACTATCGGCCTAGCTATCGTAAAGCCGCTGCGGATGACGCATGGGCCAAGCTGACGGCGTGGTTCAAAGCGAACGGCGTTGCCTGATTTGATGCCGCTATGGCGGATGGCCGAAGGGTAATCCGCTGCTGTCGGCGCTTGACAACGGTGGATAGCGCTTCGGGCATCCACCCTAAGGACCACCGCTGCCGACTAGCTCAACTCGTTAGGTTTCACCCAAATCCAGTCCGAGCCTTCGCTCACAACGTCACTCGCCTCGAAGCGCCGTTGTGAGCCCTGCACCTCGTAAGTGACGCCTGCCTGATAGTCGGCGGCGCTCATGATCCACGTCGCGCCCAAAATTGGGCGCCCAAAAATTGCGCTTCTAAGGCGCACTGCCTTAAACGACGCACTCGCCACCAACGTCGCGGCATTATCGCGATACAGCCCCTGGCGTGATCGTAGCGTGCGCAACTCGATGGTGTCGATCTCACGCGAGAGCACCTGAAGACCAATTTCGATATGACCCGCCGGAAGTTTTAGCAAGCGCACAATCGTCGCGATTTGCCAGCCCGCCGCAGGTGCTTCCTCAGTCACCGCGACAATGTCGCGTAGCCGCAACCGCTGCGTCGACGTGTTCGGCACGACGCAGCGAAAGCCCGTATCGCTGCGATCGCGCAAATGCCAGAACTGCAAATTCAGACGCGAAGCCTCAGGTGGCAAATCGCGTCGCAGCCGCTTCATGGTTGAATCTTTAAGCAGCCCCAGCGTTTCAATTTCAAGCGTATCAGCGTAGTCGTAGCTATCACCTTCAAGGCTCCCGGCCAACATGCCGGGTTCGAACGAAATGGCCGTGGCAACCTTGCCAATGCCGTAGGTCGCCGCGACCCGACCGTGATCGTCATTACGTGTGCTGGCCCGCGTGAGTGGCTTGAATTCAGGATCAATCCGCAGCACCGCACTGCGCAACGACAGCAGCGGATTTTGCGACAGCGATCCGCCGAGCGTCACGTTTCGGCCTCCGTCTTCCGACTCCACCTGATCTAGCCAGGCCAGGGCGCGGGCATGAATTGGCGTTGTGTCGCAGTACAAGTATTGCCCGCCCTGCGGCACAGAATGCCGTGGCACCAGACCTTCCGAGCCCGCCAGATTAATGGCAAACCCGTTCTCGTTCGCGGGCCGCGCCGTGAGCTTCAGATCATGTGTAAATTCTTCAATCTTCTTGTACAGCGCGTTGATCTGCGACGGCGTGTAGCCACCCGCGTTGCCTAGCCGCAAAAGCGCCAGCGCTGAGAACGCCCGCGCCGGATAGCTCACCTCCCCGTTAGCGGGGTCAAGGACGACGACGTGGTCGACGCCCAGATCACAGGCCTTGCGAAACACCTGATGCGTCTCGACCCAAATAGAGGGAATCCACTCTTCGTGTCGATACAACCGATAGCGATACGCCATTGCGCGGAAGTGGAAAAAGCGAATCGCCACACGCGCAAATTCCGACGCGGAACGCCCCGCAACCGACGCCGTCTCGCGCATCAAAATCAACCGATACGCATCCGCAAAGCGCATCGCCCAGTCGTAGCCGGTGTCCCACAGACGCTCCCGCAGTGAATGCGATTGCAGAGATGCGGCGAGATAGTCCCGCTCCAGCCGCAGCGTCATCGCCTCGGTGCGAACGTCGAGCTCAAATAGCGGCGCTGGGCTCAAGGTCTCCTGACTTTCGGCGTCGCTATTGAACGTCCGCAATACTGCGCACACCGCATCCGCAGCGCTGAAAATATCGCGATCCAGTGCTGCGACAAACTTTCTCGCACCGCTGGCTGAACCCAACGGGCGCGAATCTGTCAAATTTTTGAGCCAGCGGAGCATGTTTTCCGGTCTTTTTGAGCTTTCGCTAGCGCGAAGACAGTTTTTATCAAATCGTAGAATACCGCTCCATCACTTCTGCGGCAAGCAAAAGCGGGCGAGCCGCCGCCACACGCGGCTCCACCTACCCAATTGTCGCGATTTTTCACTTCGCTTTTCACCTCACTTCGGATTTCTCGTCATGAATATGGTTAACCCTTCGGTCATCGCCGCCACCCTTCTTTTCACGGTCCTGAGCGGCAACGCGATGGCGCAAACCGGCGCACCCGGCACCGCCTCAGCGTCCTCAGCCGCATCCATGGGTGCGCCCACCAAGCTCAAACTGATTGACCGCAAAGTCGGCGACGGCGCGCTTGCCGAATCCGGCGCGCCGATCAATGTGCACTACACCGGTTATCTCTGGAACGCCGCGGCACCTGACAACAAAGGTGCCAAATTCGATTCCTCGATTGACCGTAAAGTGCCGTTCGGCTTCATACTCGGTGCCGGTCGCGTGATCAAAGGCTGGGACGAAGGCGTGGTTGGCATGAAGGTCGGCGGTCAGCGTACGCTGATCATCCCGCCAGACAAAGGCTACGGCGAGCGCGGTGCGGGCGGTGCAATTCCCCCGAACGCCACGCTCGTGTTCGACGTCGAACTGATCTCAGTCGTCGGCAAAACGGTTAATGCCACCGGCGAGCCGTCGGCCTACGCGCCTGCTGCCAAAAAATAAGCACCCAGCATCATGAAGAATCCGGGCGCTGTTGCCATTCATCGCGCAGACTATCGCGCACCAGCGTTCTGGATTGATCGCGTCGATCTACAGTTTGATCTCGACGCCACGAACACCTGCGTATCGTCCACGCTGGCGTTGCGACGCAATACACAGCCAGACGCCAGCGACACGCTGGTGCTCAACGGCGATGGGCTTACGCTTGAATCCATCACGCACAATGGGCATGCGTTAACGGTCGCCGATTACCGTCTCGAATCGGATCGCATCGTGATCAACGCCAGCGCATTGGTTTACGCGGGCGCTGCGAGCACACTCAGCATCGTCACGCGGTTCAATCCTTCGGCGAACCTCGCGCTGGAAGGGCTCTACGTCACCAACGGCACGTTCTGCACGCAATGCGAGGCAGAAGGATTCCGCCGTATCACCTACTTTCCCGACCGTCCGGACGTGCTCTCCGAATATCGTGTCACGATTCGCGCGAACAGAGCGCAATTCCCGGTGCTGCTCTCCAACGGCAACCTGGTGACTCAAGCCGATTTAGCTGATGGTCGCCATGAATCCGTCTGGCACGACCCGCACAAGAAGCCGTCGTATCTGTTCGCGCTGGTCGCTGGCAGAATTGACAAGCTGACCGATCATTTCGTCACCGCGTCGGGCCGCACTGTGTTGCTCGAAATCTATTCGACCACAGCAAACTTGCCGCGCTGCACCTGGGCAATGGAATGTCTGAAGGCGGCGATGCGCTGGGATGAAGAAGCGTATGGTCGCGAGTACGATCTTGACCGCTTCATGATCTACGCAGCGGACGATTTCAATATGGGTGCGATGGAAAATAAGGGGTTGAATATTTTCAATTCCCGTTTTCTGCTGGCTGACAAAGATACTGCGACCGACGTCGATTTTCAGGTCGTCGATGCCATCGTCGCGCACGAATATTTTCACAACTGGAGTGGCAATCGTGTCACCTGCCGCGACTGGTTTCAGATCTCACTGAAAGAAGGTTTTACCGTCTTCCGCGAGCAACAATATTCAGCATTTCGCGGCTCGCCCGCCGTCGTTCGAATCGAAGAGACCGCCTTCATGCAGTCACGACAGTTTGCGCAGGACGCAGGCCCGATGGCGCACCCGATTCGCCCGGACGAATACGAAGCGATTGACAACTTCTACACCGTCACCGTGTATGAAAAAGGCGCGGAAGTCATTCGTATGTTGCACACACTGCTCGGGGCGGATAAGTATCGCAAAGGCACCGATCTTTACTTCTCGCGACATGACGGCACGGCGGCGACCTGTGATGATTTCGTTTCGGCGATGGAAGATGCGAGCGGCGCTGATCTCACGCAGTTCAAGCGCTGGTACAGTCAGGCGGGTACACCCACGATCAACGTTTCGGACGCATTTGACGCCACAGCCAGGCGCTACACGCTGACCGTCGAACAAACCGTGCCCGCCACGCCGGGACAACCCAGCAAACGGCCAGCCGTCATTCCGTTATCGATGGCGCTCGTGCAGAGCGATGGTGCGGTGTCACACGCGCACGTGCTCCGCGTCACCGAGGCGCGGCAGGACTTCCACTTTGACGACATTGCGGTCAAGCCCATACCGTCGCTATTACGCGGCTTTTCTGCGCCGGTGAAGGTGTCGTTTGCATACACCGACGCGGAACTTGCGATGCTGGTCGCGAAAGACAGCGACGGCGTGGTGCGCTGGCAAGCGCTCCGTGAGCTTTACTTTCGAGCGTTCGATGGGGCAAAGCATGGTGAACCTTCAGCGTTGACCTTGCATCAAGCCATCAACGGGCTGCTCACCGATCACGAGACTGATCCGGCGTTGGTCGCGCAAATGCTTACGCTTCCGGGTCATGCTGAACTCGCGGATCGTGAGGCTTTGATTGATGCGCTAGCGATTGCCGACGCGCGAGACGCCGTGATGCTGGGCCTGGCAACGGAGAATTTTGCCGCGATGATTGGCCGTTATGGTGTCGAACGCACCGCACTGGCCGACGCGCCGTATTCGATGCATCCCGACGCAGTGGCGCATCGCTCGCTTGCCAATACGCTCCTGGGTTTGATCAATGTGACTGGCAATGAGGCGGGCCGGGCGCTCGCGCTCATCGCGTGGACGGACGCTGACAATCTGACCGATGTGATGGGTGCGATGTCAGCCCTGCGCGATAACCCGTGTGCCTCGCGCGACACGATGTACACCGCGTTTCACGACCGTTGGACAGGCGATTTGTCCATGTTGAATCGCTGGTTCCAGATGGAAGCCTGTGCGAACAGGCCTGAAGGTGCAGCGCTGGGGCGCGTCCGCGAACTGCTGGCGCATCCGAAGTTTGACGGCAAAAATCCGAATCGCGTTCGCGCGGTTGTGCACGCATTTGGCGATCAAAACTGGCGTGGATTTCATGCGGCTGACGGCGCCGGTTACGCGTTCGTTGCTGGGCAAATTCTGCACTACGACGCGCAGAACCCTTCGCTTGCAGCGAGATTCTGCGATCCATTTTTACGTTGGCATCGATGCGCTGAGCCGCAACGCGGATTGCAGAAGGCGCAACTCGAAATGCTGGTCACGCACGCGGCGCTGTCGCCCAATGTGCATGAGTTAATTGAGAAAGCTTTGAACGCAGGCGCGCCGACACCGTAGGTTCGCTCCGTCGTCTGCGGAACTTCATGCTGCTTCGGCAATTGTGGCGACCTAGAATCCGGGGATGAGCACCAAAGCCTACCCCTCCATCCGCATGCGCCGTCTGCGTCGTGATGCGTTCAGCCGCAACATGGTTCGCGAGACATCGCTGTCCGCCGCCAACCTGATCTGGCCCGTGTTCGTGATCGAAGGCGAGCGGCGCACGCAGGCAATTGCCTCGATGCCCGGCGTCGAGCGCGTCTCCATTGACATCCTCATTGAGCGCGCGCGTGAAGCGGCATCACTTGGGGTCGGGGCCATCGCGCTGTTCCCGGTCATCGAGTCCGCCAAAACCCCGTTCGCAGGAGAGGCCTACAACGACAACGGTCTCGTCCCACGCGCCGTTCGCGCGCTCAAAGCCGCTGTGCCCGATATTGGCATCATCACCGATGTCGCGCTCGACCCGTACACCTCACACGGGCAAGACGGAATCATGGACGACACCGGGTATTTGATCAACGACGAGACCGTCGCAGTGTTGGTGAAACAGGCCTTGACGCATGCCAAAGCGGGTGTAGATTTCGTCGCACCGTCGGACATGATGGACGGTCGCGTCGGCGCGATTCGCCAGGGGCTCGATGGTGCGGGTTTCATTCAGACGAAGATCATCGCCTACAGCGCCAAATTTGCCAGCGCCTTTTACGGCCCGTTCCGCGACGCGGTCGGCTCGGCGGGCAATCTGGGCAAGAGCAGCAAAGAGACGTACCAGCTTGATTTCGCGAACAGCGACGAAGCGATCCGCGAATGCGCACTGGACGTTGCAGAAGGTGCCGACATGCTCATGGTGAAACCGGGCTTGCCGTATCTCGATATCCTCGCCCGAGTCCGCGACGAATTCAAGATGCCGGTCGCCGTCTATCAGGTGAGTGGTGAATTTGCGATGCTCAAAGCCGCTTCCGCCAACGGCTGGCTCGACTACAAAAAATGCCTGATGGAAACGCTCATCTGCTTCCGCCGCGCGGGTGCGTCGGCGATTTTGACGTATGGGGCCGTAGATGCGGCGCGCTGGATGAAGGGCGAGTCGTAAGCTGCGTTAAAACGCACTCTACCGCCGCTGATTAGCTCAGCTTGTTAGCGAGAAAAAACCGCAGCATTTCTCTTGATGCATTCGGCCCCTTGACGTCCGTATAGGACCCTTCCGCACTGCCGCCTGACCAGGCGTGACCGGCACCTTGCACCGTCCAGTGCTCTGCCACGACGCGCCCGTCCGCCGAGTAAACGCTGCGAATAAAACTTCGACCGTTGTCGGTTCCGGCCTCAACGGTGGCAACGGCGCTTCCTGCGCTGGCTTGCACCGCCTGTTCGCCGTTCACGGGGTGAACGGTGCTGTCTTCGTCGCCGTGAAAGACAATCGTCGGCACCGTTTTCGCATCCGATTTCAGGACGGAAGAACGTCCGCTCTTCATCGCCGAGAACGCAGAATTCACATCTTTCGCAGCGCCGACCGCCAGGCCAGAATGCACGCCAACAGCGGCGAAGATGTCGGGGTACGCTTCACCCAGAATCGCGGCCATCGCCCCCCCCGCCGACAAGCCCGCGACGTACACGCGTTGCGGATCAATCGGGTAGCGCTTCATGATGTCGCGCGTCATGTCGGCGAGCAGCGCAGGCTCGCCTAGGCCGCGTTGTTGATGGCTGCGCTTAAACCAGCTCCAGCAACGCGACGGATTGGCTTGCGAGTTCTGCGCCGGATACAGAACAAAGAATCCGTCATCGGACGCCAGCGCCGCTTCGTTCATACCGGTGCCGAGCGCGAAATCGTCCGGGTTTTGCGTGCAGCCGTGCAACATCACGACCAGCGGCAGCGCTTTGCCGGTGCCCGTTGCGAGCGCGTGAACCTGCGGCGGAACGAACAATTTGTACTCACGCGAATCGGTGGCAAACGTATGGCGACCGTCGATGAACTGGCCGGTTGGCGGCGCGTCCTTGTGTTCGGGCGTTGAATCGGAGTTTGGCAAATCCGGTTGGTCGACGCGGCGTGCCGTGCCTTCGATGACGTCGGAATCTTCTGTGTCTCCCGCTCTGGGCGCGTTCGATGCGGCAGGCATCGCGCCGCGCATCGCCGCCTGAATGGCTTCGGTGGCGGCGCGCAAATCACCCGAATGCGTCAGCCGGGTCGCGTCGGCCATCAGGCGCCCAAAATTGGTGTTCATCATCGTTCCAGGTAAAGGTGGGGTGCTACGGGAGGCGTTACCGAATGCGCGCAGCCAGTGCCGCTTTAACTTCCGGGCTGGCATGCAGCGCGCCCAGCACGACGACCGATTCGATGGCAGCGAGCGCTAACTCTGGGGTAACGTCCGCCGCGATAGAAGCGAGGCCAAGCACACGAATTTGCAGCGATTGGCCCGCCGCCCGCGCGGTCCGCAGTTCGTCGGCGCTGATTTGCTGGATGCCGAGGATGAGCGTTTTGCGCGCGACCGCCTGCTTCACGACCTCGGCGTGACCGGCAAGCTGATTGCGGATAGCCGTGCGGATCAAGTCAGTGCGGTTAGCGTAAAAGCCTTCCTGCACCAGCAAATCGATCTGGCCGAGATCCACATAACCGAGGTTGATCGTGATTTTTTCGTCGGGCGGTTTGGTCGCGGCGACTACAGAAGTTTTGCTTCTTGGGGGCATGGACTCATCATAACATCTACTAATCCATCCATTGAACATCCAAGTGGATGTTTTTTCTGTTTCGACGTTGTAGAACAGTCGTTCTGAATTCTTCGGGCTAACAGCATCTGCATGAATACACCGCTGGGCGTGGGCTTAACGTTCAAAAGATCGATTTTCGACTTTCGACGTAATTCGGTGCCACCCCTATATAAGTGGTTGTTTTGGCGAAAAGCTGCTTGGCTGCCAACGCCCCGCCGAGCGCTTGAAAGCAGAGCGACGCGGCTACCCCTAGAGCAAATTTTCTAGCGCAAACGCTAGGCGTTAAACTGTTTTCATGCAAAATCGAACAATTGTTTGAATCGGTCGATTAAACCGACCTGCAAGGCGTAGATGTCGTTCGATATGCTCAGCTCCAGCAGTTTCCCCGCACTCAAAATCCGTGAGCGCGAGCCGCGAAACGAGGGCCGTGCCGCGACCAAAATGCGCATCCTCGCCGCGACCGAAAAGCTCTTCATCGTGCACGGTTTCGACGCCACCAGCCTGCGCGCGATCACGACCGAGGCGGGCGTGAATCTTGCCGCTGTGAACTATCACTTCGGCAGCAAGGAGGAGCTGTTTGCGCTGGTGCTCACCAACCGCCTCGACACGCTGAATCTGGAGCGCGTGCGCCTGCTTGACTCACTGGAGGCGACAGGTTTCGACGCAGTCAACACCGTTGAGCAGCTCATCGCCACCATGTTCCTGCCTGCGCTGCGCCTGGCGCGCAACGCTGAGCGCGGCGGCGATGATTTCCTGAAATTTCTGGGCCGCGCTTACGACGATCCGTCGCTGTTTGTGCGTGACCTGCTCGCCGAGCGCTACGCCGCGCAGAACGCACGCTTCGTGCATGCATTCGGCATGGCATTGCCCGAACTCGCCGCGCAGGACTTATCGATGCGTCTGCATTTCATGCTCGACGCAATCTCATCCACACTCGCCAGCGAAGACGCGCGGAAATTGATGGCCGGATTAGCCGCGACCAGCGACAGCGCGGTGGACGAAGATGCCGCGGTGCTCGGGCATCTCGCGCCATTTCTCGCTGGCAGCCTGCGCGCCAAGGTCAATCAGACGAGCCAGCAAGAAGCCATTCGCACCGTTTTGGCGTTGGCTTAATTCCATTCTTCTAAAAGGTATCGCCATGGCATCCGCCCTTCGTGAACTCATCTACGTCGTTGACGGTGCACGCACGCCGTTCCTGAAAGCGCGCAATGCGCCGGGGCCGTTTTCAGCCTCCGATCTGGCCGTCGCAGCCGGTCGTGCGCTGATTTCGCGTTTGCCGATTGAACCCACGCAATTCGATGAAGTCATTCTCGGTTGCGCGAATCCATCGCCCGACGAAGTGAACATCGGGCGCTATGTCGCGATGCGCTTGGGCTGTGGCGATAAAGTCACCGGTTGGACCGTGATGCGGAATTGCGCGAGCGGCATGCAGGCGCTTGATTCCGCGATCAACAACATGCTCGCGGGCCGCTCGGAGCTGGTGCTCGCAGGCGGTGTCGACGCGTTGTCGCATGCGCCGCTGCTGTACTCAAAGCAAATGGTGCTGTGGTTCGCAGCGCTGGCCAGTGCGAAGACGATGGGCCAAAAGGTTGGCACGTTTGCGAAGCTTTCACCGACGGCCTTGCTGTCGCCCGTGATCGCATTGATGAAGGGGCTCACCGATCCTAAGGTCGGTCTGCTGATGGGACAAACCGCCGAGAACATCGCGTTCCGCTTCCGCATAACGCGTACCGAGATGGACGCGTTCGCTGCCGAGAGCCACAAACGTGTGCTCGCAGCTCAAGCCGCTGGCAACTATAAGAGTGAAGTGATTCCGCTGATCGATAGCAAGGGCAATGTCTACAACGATGACGACGGAGCGCGCGCCGATTCCACCCCGGAAAAGCTCGCGAAACTGAAGCCCTTCTTCGACAAGAAATACGGCAACGTCACCGCAGGCAACAGCTCGCAAATCACCGATGGTGGCGTATGGCTGGTTCTTGCGACCCAAGCCGCAGTCGAGAAACACAATCTCCCCGTGCTTGGCAAGATCATCGACACGCAATGGGCGGGCTGCGATCCGGCGCAGATGGGTTTGGGCCCGGTCTACGCATCGACGCCGATTCTGAAGCGCAACGGCCTCACGCTGAACGATCTCGACACCATCGAAATGAACGAAGCCTTCGCCGCGCAAGTGCTCGCCTGCAAGGCTGCGTGGGAAGACGAAAAATTCTGCAGGGAAGAGTTGGGTCTCGATGGCGCGATGGGTTCGATTGACATGAACAAACTGAACGTCGATGGCGGCGCAGTGGCGCTTGGGCACCCGGTTGGCGCATCGGGAGCGCGCATCGTGTTGCACGCGCTGAACGTGCTCAAACGGACGGGTGGCAAGCGCGCACTCGCGACGATTTGCATTGGTGGTGGGCAAGGCGGCGCAATGCTTCTTGAATCCGCATAGGAATCGGCTGCGCGATTTCTACTACCTGGGCGCTCTTGCGAACATTGGGACAAACTACGAAATGAACTACGAAAACTTCAAACTCCGCACCGACGAAAACGGCATCACCTGGGTCGGCATTGATGTCGCGGGCAGCAATGTCAACACGATGGGTACGCCGGTGCTCGACGAGTTCTCCGCACTGCTCGATCAGTTCGATAAAGAAACGCCGAAATCCGTCGTCTTCCATTCACTGAAAAGCTCCGGCTTCATCGCTGGCGCGAACATTCAGGAATTCGAAGCAATTGGCCAGACCAACGACGTCGCGGCCGCCGAAAAGCTGATCAAGCGCGGCTACGACTTGTACGAACGCCTCGCCGCCGTCAAGTACCCGACGCTCGCGCTGATCGAGGGCTTCTGCATGGGCGGTGGGCTTGAATTGGCGATGGCTTGTCGTTACCGTGTCGCGGTAGACGAACCCGGCACGCGCATGGGCTTGCCTGAGGTGATGCTCGGCATTCTGCCCGCGTGGGGTGGCGTAAAACGCCTGCCGCAATTGCTCGGCGCTCCCGCCGCGTTCGACCTCATGCTGTCGGGTAAAACGGTCGATGCAAAGAAGGCAAAAAGGCTCGGCCTCGTGGATGAAGCCGTACCGCCACGCATCATGGACAATACGGTCGCAGGCGTGCTCAAAGCGCTACCCGCCCCGAGCCAGTTGAGCTTCGTACAGAACCTGATGACCAACGGCTTCCTGCGCGGCTACGTCGCCTCGCAGGCCAGGAAACAGGTCGCCAAACGCGCACGCCCTGAGCACTATCCGGCACCGTACGCCATCATCGACCTATGGCAAAAGTACAACGGCGATGTGCATAAGCCCAGCGCCACAGAGTCTTGCTCGATGCAGGCGCTGCTCTCGCATTCCACCGCGAAGAACCTGATCCGTGTGTTCAGCCTGCGCGAAAAGCTAAAGGCACAGGCCAAGGACATCGACTTCAAGGCGATGCATGTTCACGTCGTCGGCGCAGGTGTGATGGGCGGCGATATCGCGGCATGGTGCGCGCTGCGCGGCATCAACGTGACGTTGCAAGATCTGGACACATCGAAGATCGCGCCGGCGATCAAGCGTGCGGCTGATATGTACAAGAAGCGCCTGCGCGACGAACGTCGGATTCGTGATGCGATGGATCGACTGCAACCGGACATCACCGGCGACGGTGCGAAAAACGCCGACGTCATCATCGAAGCCATCGTTGAGAACCTCGCTGTCAAGCAAAAGGTCTTCGCGCAACTCGAAGCGAAAGCCAAGCCCGACGCCGTGCTCGCCACAAACACGTCAAGCATCCCGCTCGAAAAAATTGCCACCGCACTGAAAGATCCGTCGCGCCTTGTTGGCATTCATTTCTTCAATCCCGTCGCGCAGATGATGCTCGTAGAAGTGATCAGCGGCGCGCAATCCAACCCCGAAATGGCGCGCAAAGCCACCGCCTTCGTCGATCAGATCGACAAGCTGCCGCTCGCCTGCAAGAGCGCACCGGGCTTCTGGGTGAATCGCATCCTCGCGCCGTATCTCACCGAAGCGATGCGTTGTCTCGACGAAGGCATCACGCCAGAAACCCTCGACGAAGCCGCGCTGCAATTCGGGATGCCGATGGGGCCAGTGGAGCTGGCTGATGTCGTGGGACTTGATGTCTGCGCGGCTGTCGGCCAGGTGGTTGGGGGTGAGGAGGCGCTAAAGAACGCACCGAAAAAACTCGCCGCGAAACTCGAAGCGAAAGAACTCGGCAAGAAAACCGGTAAAGGTTTCTACGTGTGGGTTAACGGAAAGGCGCAAAAGGGGGCAGCGAGCGCAGTTCCCACGGGCCTCACCGACCGCCTGATCACCCCAATGTTGAATGAAGCCAACAAAGCGCTAGCCGAAGGCGTTGTTACCGATAGCGATCTCGCCGATGCCGGCGCGATCTTCGGTTGCGGCTTCGCTCCGTTCACGGGTGGACCGTTCAATTATCAGCGGTCTAAAGCGGCGTAAATCGTAGGTTGAGCACCCCGTGCCCACGCGATTCGTTGTGTCAAGGTCATGGTGGTCAGAGGCTGCCCACCCTACGTAACCACCTGGACAATCCGCCGCTCTGCAATGTAGTAAATGACCTGATCCGGGCCGACTTGCTTTGATGCGGGCGCGTTGAGTAAAAGGCCATTGCCAAGAACGTCATCGGCAATGGCGACGATGGTGGCGTTGTGCTCATGTTTGAACTGGGTCATCAATTCGCCGTAAGTGCTGAGTTTGGCGTTGGCCGACAGCCGCACGCTGAACAGCGTGTTGCCGGTCATGATCGAGAGCAGGTCATGATGCACGCGTGAACTGCCTGGATCCTGCGCAGCGCGTACGAGCAGCGCGGTGTCACAGCTCACCATCGCCTCGGCGCGGCGGCAATGTGCGGTGAGCAAATCAGCGAACGCCTGCACCTGAAAATGCGCAACGAGGTGACCGTCCGAGTTGTACGCCGCTGCGGCCAGTGCTGCGGCTAGCGTGTCGTTGTCGTCATGTCCCAGCACGATGATCGTTGCCGCATGCACCGTCCCGGCGCGCACATGCAGGTTACGCTCCGACAATGCAATGTCGCGCACAAATTTCACCGCAGTTGGCATCGGATTTTCGATGTCCTTGGTGCTGCACACGACGATCTCGCGCTGCGTCGTCCCGACATCGTGCGTAATTTCCTCGACCATGCGCTGGGTGCGCAGGCCCTGCCAGCCGAGTATGACGACGTGATTGGTCAGGTAGGAATAGTCAGCTTCACCCCGCATGCGGCGCCTCCATCGGGTCGATAAAAAATGAACAAATTTGGTGATGCTGGTAGTGAACAAAATGATGCCACCTGGCATGATCCAGAGCGCGGTGACGAGCCGTCCTTCAGCCGTTTTGGGCGATAGATCGCCGTAGCCGACAGTCGTCACAGTGGTGACGTAGTAATAGAAGAAAGCAACGATTTCGGTGATTTCACCGGTCTCAAAGAGCCAAATCAGCTTGGCTGCGACCGCGTAGTGAATGATCAAGACGACCAGCAGCGTCCACCACGACAGCCGCACGAGCTGTGAGTAAAGTGCCTTGAAGATGTGCGAGACACGTACCGGATTCATGATTGCACCGCATTGTTGCACTGGCGAGCCCAGTTGCCAATCTCTGCCCCTTGCAGTTTGGGCAGCAATGCCAAAATTACGGCATGCCACTACAAGTTCTTTCCATCCAGTCGCACGTCGTCGCCGGGCACGTCGGCAACGATGCTGCGGCGTTCACATTGCAGCGCCTCGGCATTGAAGCGTGGGCAATTCACACGGTTCAGTTCTCCAATCACACCGGTCACGGTGCCTGGACGGGGCAGGCGTTCGCGGCGGCGCATGTGCGCGAGCTGGTAGATGGACTGGATGCGCGCGGCCTCCTTGGGCGAGTGGATGCAGTGCTTTCGGGCTATTTGGGAAGCGCCGAAACAGGTGAGGCGATTGCTGACGCTGTGCGTCGCGTTAAAGCGCGAAACCCACGTGCGTTGTATTGTTGTGACCCGGTGATGGGTGACGTAGGGCGCGGCGTATTCGTGAAGCCAGACGTGCCGGAGTTTTTCGCAAAGACGGCGCTTGGCATGGCCGACATCATCACGCCAAATGTGTTTGAGCTGGCCCTGCTCACTGGCAGCGATCCGCAGACGCACGCCGATCTCATTGCTGCCGCACGTACATTGCTCAAGCGCGGAGCGCGGATTGCACTGGTCACCAGCGCACGTACGGAAGCGGGAGACAGCATCGCAACGCTCGCCGTGACTGCCGACACTGCGTGGACGGTGCGCACGCCTTACCTGCCGCTGAATCCAATGCCGAACGGCATGGGCGACTGTATCGCCGCCCTCTTCCTCGGTCGCTATTTGCAGCATCGCGACATCGCGCTCGCCTTGTCGCAGGCGGTGTCGTCGCTATTCGCGTTAGTGCGCGGCACGGACGCGGCGATGCCGCGCGATTTGAATTTGATTGCGATGCAGGATCAGCTGGTCAATCCGGCACGGCAGTTTGATGCGGAGATTTTGTGAGCGCAGAACAACTGGTTCAGCAGGCGATGGCGTTATTGCGTCAGGGTGCTTTTGTCGATGCGGTGCAACTTATTGTTAACGCGCCCGCTTCGCACCGCAACACCCAGGCGGCACAACGGACCTCAGCCGCAGCGCACGCGCAATCAGGCGATCTGGCATCAGCACAAGCGGCGATTGAGCGCGCGCTAATGTTGTTGCCAACAGAGCCCGCAACGAGCGCGCTCGCAGGGCGCATAGCGCTTGATCAACATGCGCCGGAACGTGCGTTTCCACACTTCGAATCGTTGGTGAAACTTGCGCCAATGCAAATGGGATTCTGGCGGTACCCTTGGGATGCCGCATCAACGCCTGTGACGAGCACGCGCGCGTTGCAATTGACTGAAATCGCATGCGATTGATGCCACGGCGGACGTACACATTGCCTGGACGGTGAGTCGTGCGCTCGCGGCGCAGTCACGCACAGGTGAGGTTATTGATCTGGCGAGAAAGACCTTTTTTGCGCCATCGCGAAGACGTTGCCGCGCAATGGCTGTGGATGAAGCGACTCACCGACGAAGCGCCGCTCACAGCACTGCAAACGTTGGCCGACAACCCGTTGCCGCCGTTCAAAGAACTCACGCCCGATTCAGTTGACGCGCGCTTGACTGTGCCGGAAAATTATCCGGATGAAGCTGCGATTGACGCCTGGCGCGAGCGGTATCGCGATGGCCTGGCGCTGTTGGCTGATGCGATGCCTGCGACATTCAGTCACGATGAGCGATTGTCTCTCGTGCGCCACACCGCCGCTCACGCCAACGCTAGCAAAGCGCGCCGAATATCGCGGCAATAAAATCCGCGTCGCTTTCGCGTGAAAGCACATCCGTGATTGCACCGTGGGGCAACACTTTAAACACTTTTTCACCGACCTCGCGGCGAAGAACGATGAGCGTATCGAAGTGTTTATCTACGCTTGCGGCAAACGAGACGCATTCACCGAAGAAGTGCAAGCGAGCGTCGCGCATCTTGTGTACTTTGCGGATGACGACGGCGCCTTACCGGCGATGGCAAGTGCGATCGCAGCAGACGCGCCGGACGTGCTCATATATCCCGAAATCGGCATGGAGCCGATATCGAAAAGCTCGCAGCGATGCGGCTTGCGCCGCTGCAATGCATGCTCTGGGGCCACCCGGTTACCAGCGGGTTACCAACGATAGATGTTTTGTTTAGCGCTGAAGCGTTGGAGCCGAATAACGCGCAGTCGTACTACTGCGAACGACTACATCTGCTGCCGGGGCCTGGCACCAGCTATCCGCGCCCGCCCAAGCCGTCCGCGTTGACACGCAAGCAACTGGGCTTGCCCGCCAACGTGCCGCTCGCCGTATGTGCGCAATCGCCGGTTAAATGGAGCCCGCAATTCACGCTTGCCGTGGGTGAAATTCTGGCGCACTCTCCCGATACGCGCCTCGTGACGTTCGACGGTCCGATCGGGAACCGGTCAAACGCGTTTGCTGCCTATCTCGAACACTTTCTCGGACCGATTGGCGTTGACACTAAAGCCCGCGTGCTTCGTCTTCCACATCGCTCGCGTGCCGATTTCCTGACGGCGCTCGCGGCATGTGACATTGCGCTGGACAGTTTTGGATTCTCCCGCGGCAACACCAGTCTGGATGCGCTTTCCACTGGACTGCCCGCCCTCACGCTATCCGGCGAGTTCATGCGCGGACGGCAGACATTAGCGATGTTGCGCACGCTTCCGGCCACCGTGCAGGCGTAATTGATTGCGGTTGACGAAGCGGATTTGTGCGGCGAGCGGTGAATCTCCTGGGCGACGAAACTGCCTGCAACGCGCTGCGCTCGCTGATTCAAATTCATGCGTGTCAACTGTTTGATGCGCCCGAACCGGTGGTCGCATTGCGGGCCTGGCTGTTGGAAAACGTCCGGCTTCAGACTTAGCAGCTTTACTCTGCAATCGACGCCACGCTGGGGCCGAGACGGCAAAAGTGAAAAAGTCGACTTTGTATTATTTGGACTATAGCCCTAACGCAATAAGCGTTCTAGCCGAAAATTGCACTAAATTTTGCCCATTTCGAGCGCGTCAAATGTGCCATCTGCATTCATAATTTAGCACGCAGTGTCTTCATAGCAACAAGGTAATTTGATGTCTGAGTTACACGCAATAGCCAGCGTAAGCGATTGGTGGCGGGTTGAACGTCCGCAGATCGCAGCGGAGTTTCCACAGCAATGCGACGCTGTCATTGCGCGAACGCACGCAGCCATGCAGCGCGCGCAATCCGAGGGCGACACCACCGTACTCGCCGACGCGGCTGCGTTGGGGGCACGCGCCTACGCCATCAAAGGTCAACCCGAAAACGCAGTCCGCATGCTCGACGAATTGTTGCGCGGACCCGATGATCGGTTCGCGCCCGCCGATCGCGCCGCAATGACATCGTCCCTCGGTGTGGCGTACGACGCGATGGGCAAGTACCCCGAGGCGCTGGACTACCTACAGGAGGCGCACACCGCCTTCGCCGAAACAGGTGATGCTCGAGGCATGGCGAACGCGCGCCTGTCAATGGGCGTTGTGCATTCGCGCTGCTGCGATCATACGATCGGCTCCGGGCATTACGCCGCCGCGCTGGGGCCATTCGAGCAATTGAACGACTATCCAGCCACCGTACGCGTGCTCAACAATATCGGACTCAACCAGCGACACCTTGGTCAACTCGACGCCTCGCTCGCCAGCTTTGATCGCGCGATTAGTCTGGCGACAGCGCACGCATTGGTCGCGCTCATGCCCACGCTTTCCGGCAATCGAAGCCGTACGCTACTCGCGCTCGGGCGGCTGGATGACGCAGCCGAGGGCTTCGACCGGCACGCTCGGGGCATCGCGGGTAACGACTGGGTCAATAGCCGACTCGATGCGCAACTGGGGCTCGCGCAGATCGCAAGTGCGCGCGGACAACACGCTCAGGTCGTCGCATCTTTGCGTGAACTGATTCCACTGCAGGCAAAACATTCGCTGCTCGATGAAGAAGTCCGTGCGTGGGGAATGCTGGCTGAAAGCCTGGAGGCCGAAGGCGACTCGGCAGGAGCGCTTCACGCATACAAGCAATTGCGCGAGCGTGAGCGTCTCTGGCTCGACATGCGCGCCAACACGCGCATGCGCGCGTCGACCGTGATGACCGAACTTGACGCCGCCCGACGTGAAGCAAAGGAAGAACATCGCTTGCGCGATGAACTCGCCCAAGCGCATGCAGCGCTGGCCATTGAATCAGCCGAGCGTCATGCCCGCGCCGATGAGCTTTATCAGCAGTCACGCGAAGACGGCCTGACCGGACTGCCCAATCGCCGCGATTTCAGCGAGCGCATGGCAGAGGAATGTCGCCGTGCGCACCGTTTCGACGAGGCACTGTGTATCGCAATGGTGGACATCGATCACTTCAAGCGCGTCAACGACACGCACGGTCATGCGGCGGGAGATCAGGTTTTGATCGAAGTCGCGCGCCGATTGCGCTGCGCAGTGCGATCCGGCGATGTGGTCGCACGGCTCGGTGGTGAAGAATTCTCTGTACTGATGCCGCATGCGACGTCGAATGACGCCGCGATACTGTGTGACCGACTGCGCGAGGCAGTCGCAGAATCGCCGATTGTGATCAACGCGAAGTCCTTGACCGCAGACGTCACGATTAGCGTTGGTTTCACACTGTACGCACCACCAGATTCCGCGGACACCGCTTTATCGCGCGCTGATGCGCGACTCTACGCGGCGAAGAGCGCGGGGCGCAATTGCGTGATGGGTGACTAGCGTCTACGCCCTCGCCAACCGGTCAAACGCTTCCTGATATTTCGCCGCAGTCCCGGCAATCACCTCAGCGGGCAACGTCGGTGCCGGTGCCTTTTTCCCCCACGGCCGGCCATCGATGCGAACACTCTCCAGCCAGTCGCGCAAATACTGTTTGTCAAAACTCGGTGGGTTTTTGCCTGCGGCAAACGCCGCTTCATAACCCTCAATCGGCCAGTAGCGCGACGAATCCGGCGTCAAAACTTCGTCCATCAGCGTGAGCGTGCCGTTAGCGTCAAGGCCGAATTCAAACTTGGTGTCCGCGATGATGATGCCCTTCGTCATTGCGTAATCGGCAGCGCGTGAGTAGAGAAGAATAGCCGCATCGCGTACCTGAATCGCCAGTGGCTCGCCGATGATTTCCACCATGCGCGTGAACGAAATATTCTCGTCATGCTCGCCCATCTCCGCTTTTGTCGCAGGCGTGAAAATCGGCGACGGCAGCTTGCTCGCGTTCTTGAGTCCCGCAGGCAGAGGCACGCCGCACACCGATTGCGACTGCTGATATTCAACCCACCCCGATCCCGCCAGATAACCGCGCACCACCGCCTCCACCGGCAACGGCTGCAACCGTTTCACCAGCATTGAGCGCCCTACCACCTGTGCCTTCTCCCCCTCAGTCACGGCGCTCTCCGGCGCATCGCCCGTCAGATGATTCGGCACGATGCCCGTCAACTTGTCAAACCAGAACAGCGCCATCTGCGTCAACAGCGCCCCCTTGCCCGGGATCGGCTCCGCCATGATCACATCAAACGCACTAATGCGGTCGGAGGCCACCATCAGGATGCGATCCGTGCCCACGGCATAGTTGTCGCGCACTTTGCCGCGCGCGAGGAGAGGGAGAGAGGTGATTTGGGAGGTGTGGACGGGGGTCATAAACAAATTATCGCTTGCGGCATTACGCATAGTTGTCTGCAAGCAACTTATCTACATCCACATAACTCAATTGCGGATACGTGTTCAACTTTAGGTCACAGTAGTAGCAATGCAGATACTCTGCGTAGACGCCTGCAATATAAGACTCGCCGTCCGCATAGTCGTAGTCAGCTTCAACATGTACTGCACTGGGGTTATTGCATGCTGGGCACTTTACTGATTCAAAAGCGCCTTCGTCCGTATCAATCCGAAGCAACAGTACTTGGGTAGCCGCCTTCGCGAGTTCGACCGTCTCCGAGTTCGATGATCGAGTCGTCCAAATATTTTTGTGTCTTAGCAATAGGGCTTTCATTTCATCTGCAAATGCTGTGACCGCAGTTAGCTCCGCGCTCAACTTGCGCAAGCGGTTAGAGTGATCGCCGAGAAAGTCATCTATGTTGAGCGAATGTTCGGTACACATTTCGCTCAGAACACGAACTGCGTCCTTCGTCAACATCGCGGAGACGGATCGCATGTCAAGTTCGCTTGTTGGCCTGTGTGCGATCACATCACGCCAATTGGCTACCGAATACAGCATCTGGCTAGATTGTGCTGTCGATTTCGAGAAAACCTTTGCCCGACCTAGAGACACGCGGAACGTAATGACGTCGCTGTCCGGCTTGTCGGAAAGCTCTTCATGCTTCTGTGATTTAACAATTTTGTCAGCGTAAAGCGCCGCAGCCGCGTGTTTGAAGTCCGGCGCTTTCAGAATAAATACCGGATTCACGCGGGCCAGTATGTACTTCAATAATTTTTCAATGCCCAAAGCAAAAAGAAGCCCGCTTTGAATAACTTCATCGTCGATCATTTCCTTCTTGACCGGAGCCATAGCTAGTCGGACTAGCCGCTGGGCATCGGCTAGGTACTCAGATTCAAGCATAGTTGGAACCCTCTTGTTTTTCGCGGACTTTTGGCGAGTCAAATTTCTCGCTCCCCGCCACCACCCGCGCCGTCCTGTTAAACGTCATGTACGACCAGGCCCAGTCCATGAGCACGATGAAGCGGTTCCTGAATCCGATCAGGAAGTAGACGTGGACGAAAAGCCAGAACAGCCACGCGAAATAGCCGCTGAAGCGTAGATGGCCGAACAGCGGCACCGGTACGTCGACGACCGCTGATTTGCGGCCGATGGTGGCGAGTGAGCCGTAGTCGGTGTAGCGGAACGGCTGCGTCGTGCGGCGCGCGATGCGCGCGAGGATGTTCTTCGCAGCGATACGGCCCATTTGCTTGGCAGCTGGGCTGACGCCGGGCACGGGCTTTGTCTCGCCATTTTTCCCGTAACTAAGCGCTGTCGCGAGGTCACCGACGACCGAAATTTCAGGGTGTCCCGCGAGTGTGAGATCGGGCTCAACCGCGATGCGGCCCGCGCGATCAATGCTGCCTTCGGGCAACGCGCAGGCGCGCGCGAGCAATTTTCCGAGGGGTGAGGCGGCCACACCGGCGGCCCACACAATGGTCTTGCACGCGATCATCTGCTCCACGCCGTTCACGTTCACACGAATGCCGTCGCCGTCGATCTCGGTGACCTTGTGCGACGTGAGCACTTCCACGCCGAGTGATGTGAGCTGGTCTTTCGCGCGCTCAGATAGTCGGAGTGGAAACGCCTGCAGCACGCGCTCGCCACCTTCCACGAGCAGAATGCGCGCCTTG
>JBBRVM010000004.1:0-26715 GCA_038246865.1 Burkholderiales bacterium | reverse complement strand
TACGCAGATCGCCGCCAACGTGCGCGCAGGGCAACACCACGACCAAGCTTGCGACCATGCCATCGAGTTTTTCGCTGTCCTGATGCGGTTTGAAGAATTGTCCGGATTCGTAAATTAAGAGGTTGTGCAAATGCGGCACCAACTGCGCGTTCGCGGGCAACCCAAGCGTCGCACGCATCGCGTCGAGCATCGTGGCCAAGGCCGCTTGATCCCAACTCACGGCAAGTTTGTCAGCGCTGATCTCGTGGGTGTCGCGAACCCACTTGTCGAGAAGCGTGCGCTCGCCGAGACCGAATTGGGCGGGTTGCGAAAGTTTGATCAACGCATCGGCGTGCGCCGCCAGGAGCGGAAAGGCGAGCTCACCCATCCCCTCGACCTTGACGCCGACGCAGTGCGATGCAAGCTGCCCGGTCGCATAAAAACTAGACGCGGGTGCGGTCTTTGTTTTCGTTTTCCGTGACTTCGACGCCTTGGATTTATCGGCGGGAGACGCGAGGGCGGAGATGATGTCTTCTGTCATGGCGCGTGTGGTGAATTAGAGCGATTCCCCGCCAGTGTAGCGAGCGGCGTTTTGCCCGCGTTTCGCCGATCACGAGGGCAGGAAGCTTTTCGAACGTGGCCTGTCTCTTATTTCCCTTCGGCGGTGGCGCGAGTCGGAACCGTCATCGTTCCGACCTGCGCGCTACGCGCCGAGATTCTCGGTTGGCGGCATGACCTCTGCCCAGACGCCGACATATGCCATCATTCGAAAAAGCGAAAATCGACGAAACAAAAACAGCACTTGATCCAACTCGACCCCGCCGCCCAATGGCCTCGGATAACCGGATGAATTCTCAATGACAACCAACAACCGCATCGTTCTCTCCAGCGACCACGCCGCCATTGCCCTCCGACAGGCCATTGCCGCTCACGTCACCGCACATGGCTGGGTGGCCGTCGACATCGGGCCCACGACGCCGGAGAGCATCCCTTATCCGAAGCAGGGCGAAGCGGCGGCGCGGCTGGTGGCCTCCGGCAATTGCCGTTTTGGCATCATCTTGTGCGGCACTGGCCAAGGCATCATGATGGCGGCGAACAAAGTAAAGGGTATCCGTTGCGGCGTCTGCCTGGACACATTTTCATCCCGCATGATCCGCCAGCACAACGACGCCAACATGCTGGCCCTTGGCGCCCGCGTGGTGGGCGAAGGGCTGGCGCTCGATGTGGTGGATGCGTTCCTGACCGCTCAGTTCGAAGGCGGCCGACATGCGACGCGGGTGGAGATGATTTCGGCGATAGAAGCGTAGTGCGTCCTTTGCCGAATTTGCGAGTCATGTTGACGTTGTTCATGGCAGCTCTGTTGGCGCCGACCGCACACGCCGTCGAGCCACTCGCCATTTTCGACGCCCACATGCACTACAACATCGAGGCGCGAGAGAGCTATCCGCCCGCCAAAGTGCTGGAGATTTTCCGGCAGAGCAATGTTCGGGGAATCCTCGCGACATCGCGGCCGAACGAAGGGTCCGCACTGTTGATGAAAGTCGCACCCGCTGCGAATCCAGCGTTGACCGTGGTGCCTTTTATCCGCGTTTATCGTGACCGCGCCGATTACGGTACGTGGCATCGAAACCCCGAAATCGTTGCCATGATCGAGCGCGAATACGCCGAAGGTGCGATGAAGGGCAAAGTGCGCGGCATCGGCGAGTTTCATCTCTACGGCGACGAGGCGAAATCGAAAGAGTTCGCGCAGATCGTTGCCTTCGCGCAGAAGAATGATCTTTGGCTGCATGCGCATAGCGACGAGGCGGCGCTGCTGTACATTTTTTCGCTCAATCCGAAGGCAAAAGTGATCTGGGCGCATACCGGTTTTTCTGTTGCAACCGAGCGGGTCGCCGCGCTGATGAAACAGCACGCTGACTTGTTGGGCGAACTGTCCTACCGGAACGACATCACCGATGGCGGCAAACTGTCAAAGCAGTGGCGCGCGCTGTTCACCGCTTACCCGGATCGCTTTCTGCTCGGCTCGGATTGCTGGGTGACCGAACGCTGGGCGCAGTACGGCGAGATCATGGACTATTACCAACGCTGGCTCGCCGAGTTGCCGCGTGATGTGGCCACGAAAATCGCGTATCGCAATGGTGAGCGGATTTTTGGCATTACGTTGCTCGGCAAGTAGTCCGCACAAACCGTCGCTTCAACGCAATCCGCCGTCATTCTCGTCGTGAGCCTCGCGAAGGGCGGGAATCCAGAACGTTGGCTGAGGCTCCAGACGCGCAAGGTTCCAGTCGCGTTTCTGGATGCCCGCTCGTGGCGAGCATGACGCCATTTTTTTGAGTTCTGAGATCACTCCTGACACAATGCTGTCAGTAGCAGGCGCAGACAATCCTTCCTGTCATCCACCACCACGAAGGAAACCGTCATGATCGGCAACGCAGTCTGGTTCGAAATCCCCTCAAGCGATTTCGAGCGCGCAGTCAAGTTTTACGAAGCAGTTTTTCAGGTCACGTTACGCCGCGAAAAAATCGGCGGCGATATGGCGGTATTTCCCGGCGACGAACCCGCTGTCACTGGCGCAATCGTGAGTCAGGCAGGCTATGTGCCCGCAGCGAACGGCGCGGTGGTGTACTTGAGCGCAGGCAACGACCTGAGCCCGATGCTCACGCGTGTTGTCGCAGAGGGCGGCAAGGTCGTCGAGGCGAAAACCGCGCTGCCACCGGGTATGGGCCACTACGCGCATTTCATGGATTGCGAAGGCAATCGCGTGGGCTTGCACTCAGAAAATTAGTTAGCGCTGATCCCGTTATGCGCCGCGCAGACCGACTGTTTCGCATCGTCCAGTTTCTGCGCGGCCGTCGTCTCACCACGGCGCAACAACTAGCGAAATGGCTGCAAGTCAGCGAACGCACCATCTATCGCGACATCCGCGACCTCTCGCTCACCGGCACGCCCATTGAGGGTGAAGCAGGCGTGGGCTATCGGCTGCGCGGCGGGTTCGAACTGCCACCGCTCATGTTTGAACTCGAAGAAATCGAAGCGCTCACGCTCGGCGCGCGCATGGTCGAAGCGTGGAGCAGCCCGCAGCTGGGTGCCGCCGCGCTCTCCGCGATTGCCAAGATCGCGACCGCGCTGCCGCCTGAGCGCAGGCTTTGGCTAGAAGACAGCCGAACCTACGTGCCGCAGTTCCACATTCCGAAGCAACTCGGTGAGCGATTCGAGCTACTGCGCGGCGCAATACGAGATCGGTTGACCGTGCGCTTTGTCTACGCCGACGCAGAGAAAAAGCTCAGCGAACGTCGCGTACGGCCCTTGTCGCTCTACTTCTGGGGCGAGCACTGGACGCTCGCCGCCTGGTGCGAATCGCGGGATGACTTTCGCAGCTTTCGCATTGATCGGGTAATTCGTCTGCAAGTGACCGATCAAAAGTTCAAGGAAGAGACGGGCAAACGGTTGGCCGATTTCGTCCGGGCGCAACGGGTTGCTGAGAAGGCGTGCGACGACTCGACTGGGTGAAACAGCAGGACACGCTCCGTTCGGACTGAGCTTGTCGAAGCCTCGTGGCTGGCCATCAGTCCTTCGACAGGCTCAGGACGAATGGGATATTTCGTTCCAGCGCTAGACTCCAATGAAGAGCGCGATGCATGATCGCGCCCAATTACAAGCCTGCGGAGTACCTTAAATGAACGGCGCGAAAAGCCTCGTTGACACCCTGCTGAAATTCGGCGTCGATACCTGCTTCGCCAACCCCGGCACCAGCGAAATGCACTTCGTTGCCGCGCTCGATCAAAGCGTCGGCATGCGCTGCGTACTTGGCTTGCAGGAGAACGTCGTCACCGGAATGGCCGATGGCTACTACCGGATCAAGGGCAAACCGGCGTGTACGCTCTTGCACTGCGGGCCGGGTCTCGCCAACGGCCTCGCCAATCTGCACAACGCGCGCCGCGCCCGTAGCGGCATCGTCAATATCGTCGGCGACCAGGCGACCTATCACCGCCCGCTTGACGCGCCTTTGACGGCGGACACCGAAAGCCTCGCGCGAGCCGTTTCCACATGGGTACGAACGAGTGCGCGCGCAAGCGAAGTCGGTCGCGACGCCGCCGCAGCGGTGCAGGCAGCGCGGTCGTTGACGGGCCAGATCGCCACGCTCATCCTGCCGTCGGACACGTCGTGGGATGAGGGTGGTGTCGTGGTCGATGCGCTGCCCGTGCCTGCTTCACCGCCGATAGATCCATTCGCGGTGCAGAGCGCCGCGCGCGTTTTGCGAACCGGGAGAAACGTGTTGATCCTGCTCGCCGGTCGCGGCGTACTCGGCGAGTCGCAAATGCTGGCATGGCGCATCGCTCAGGCAGCCGGTGCCACGCTGATGGCGGACTACGTCACGGGCCACGTCGCGCGTGGTCGTGGCCGCCTGCAACTTGAGCGGGTGCCGTACAACACCGATCTAGCGGTGCAAGCCCTCAGCCGCTTTGAACACATCATTCTGGTCTGCGCCAAGCCGCCCATCGGTTTCTTCGCCTATCCCGGCAAGCCGGGGAAGCTTTATCCGGAGGCCTCACAACTGCATGTGCTCGCGCGAGAAGATCAGGACCCTGGGGCCGCGTTGCAGGCGCTGGTCGACGAACTCGGCGCACCGAACGCAGCGTTGCCCGATCCCGGCCCGCGACCGAACGTTGTGACCGGCGCGCCCACACCAGAAGGCCTCGCACAAACGCTCGCCGCCGTCATGCCGGAGAACGCCATCATCGCCGATGAGAGCGTGTCTTATGGTCGCGGTTTCTACAAAAACACGCACGCCGCGCCAGCGCATGACTGGCTACACCTGGTCGGCGGCGCGATTGGTGCTGGCATGCCAATGGGCACCGGTGCCGCCATCGGCAGCGGCGGCCAGCGTCGCGTCATCAACCTGCAAGCCGACGGCTCCGCGATGTACTCGCTGCAAGCCTTATGGACGCAAGCCCGCGAGCGACTGCCCATCACCACCATCCTGCTTAACAACCGCAAATACAGCATTCTGATCGGCGAATACAAAGCCGTCGGCGCCGCCATCGGCCCCACTGCGATGAGCATGCTCGACCTCGGCAATCCGAACCTCGACTGGGTGAAACTCGCGAATGGCATGGGCGTTGAGGCGGCGCGGGCGACGACGCTGGAAGCGTGCGGCGATCTGATGTTGCAGAGCTTTCGACAGAGTGGGCCGTTTTTGATTGAGTTGATGATTTGAGGGAGCGACATAGCAACGCATTGCGATGCCTGGTAGCAGCATAAGGTGCAGCAGCTATTCTCTGAAACGACCTCGCATCGGGGCTAACAACCCAAAATCTCAGAAGTCGACTGTGGACTTTTTGGCCCTTTATCCCATAGCCGATAAGCTTTTTTGCGAAAAAGCCAAACTTGCGAAAGCGTACGTGAGCAACTGGACGAATCAACAGCTATCATCCTTAGCGATAATTGTCATTCGTTGTATTTGCTGCATAGTTAGGCTCCCCTGAAAACATGAATTCGAGCGTCGTAGATACTTTGCGGCATGAAGCCAACGCGAAGCTGGATCCGCAGCGCAAGAGTGCGCTGGGCCAGTTCATGACGCCTTACAAAGTCGCCGAATTCATGGCGAATCTGTTTACGCAGAGAAGCGATGCGGTGCTGCTTGACGCTGGCGCAGGCATCGGGTCGCTGACGCTAGCCGCCAGTGAAGTGCTGGACATCGTGCGAGCTGAGGCGTGGGAGCTGGACCCGGTCATGATCGCGTACCTCGAGTCGAATCTCGACGGTTTGAGCGTTCCCTATGAAATTCATGAAAAGGACTTCATCCTTGATTCGGTCGACCGGATTCAGTTCATGACCGGCACGCGCTTCACGCATGCAATTTTGAATCCACCGTACAAGAAAATCGGCACGCAGTCGGCCCACCGTTTCGCCTGTCGGCAGGTCGGTCTGGAGACCGTCAATCTTTACACGGCGTTTCTCGCGCTAGCCATTTTGCAAATGCGCAAGCTCGGCGAAATTGTCATCATCATTCCCCGTTCATTTTGCAATGGCCCGTACTACAAACCGTTTCGCGAACTGATGCTGGCGGAGTGCTCGATTGATGCGATCCACGTTTTTGAATCACGTAGCAAAGCGTTCAAGGATGACGACGTGCTTCAGGAGAACGTAATACTCAAACTTACGCGTGGTGGCGCTCAAAGTTTGGTCAGATTGTCTGTCTCGCGCGACGCTAGTTTTGCCAATTTGCAGCAGCGCGAACTCAAATTTGATCGAATCGTAAATGCGTGCGACCGCGAAAAGTTCATCTGCATACCGCTCGAAGACGAAGTGCACGATCACGGCGGCCTATTTGTTCATTCGCTGCGCGAACTCGGCGTCGAAGTTTGTACTGGGCCGGTCGTTGATTTTCGTCTGAGGGCGTGGTGGAGTCAGAGCCCGGAGCCAGGCACCGTTCCGTGTCTCTATCCCCATCACTTTACGGCTGATGGTTTTCAGTGGCCGAAAGACCACAAGAAACCGAATGCGTTGTTTCGCTCACCGGAGGTCGACAAGTGGTTAATGCGGGAGGGGATTTACGTGCTCGTCAAACGATTCTCGGCCAAGGAAGAGCGCCGTCGCGTTGTCGCACATCTCGTGACGCCCGAAGACACCCAAAGTGAGTGGGTGGGCTTCGAAAATCACTGGAACGTCCTGCACATCGGCAAACGCGGTTTGCCTTCGGAGATCGCTAACGGCCTGACCTGCTTTTTGAACAGCACACCGCTCGACGATTACTTCCGGGTGTTCTCCGGGCACACGCAGGTGAACGCTACCGATCTGCGCAACATGAAATTTCCCAGCATTGAAAAGCTTGAGCGTATGGGGCGAGCGTACAGCCGTAATCTGAGCCAAGACGCGACTGATGAACTGGTGCGGTCGGCATGAGCAAGAAGAAAAAACTGCAGGACGCGCTCCACTTTCTGAAAAGCCTCGGCATGCCGAGGGCGCAGTTGAATGAGAGATCAGCGCTGTGTTTGCTCGCGTTGGTAGATGTCAAACCGTCGACGCGGTGGACTGCGTGCAGAGACCCACTCATCGGCATCACGCCGATCATGGAGTGGGCGAAATCGCATTACGGTGTGGACTATGCGCCGAACACCCGAGAAACATTTCGGCGACAGTCGATGCATCAGTTTGTTGAAGCTACGATTTGTCGCTACAACCCGGATAAGCCCGACCGACCGGTGAATAGTCCAAAGGCCGTTTATCAGATTGAGCCGACAATCCTGAGCCTGCTGCAAGCTTTCGGAACGCCGCAGTACAACGCCTTGCTCGCAGCGTTTTTGATCACACGGCAAAGCCTGACAGAGCGCTACGCCAGGGCGCGGAGTATGGTCACGATTCCGCTCGCGATGAAGGACGGCAAAACGGTCGCATTGTCTCCAGGCGATCACTCGGAGCTCATCCGCGACATTGTTGAGCAATTTGGCGCGCGCTTCACGCCGGATGGCGAATTGGTTTACGTTGGCGATACCGGTGACAAGCACGCATTTCTCGACAAAGCCCTGTTTCGCAGCCTGGGCGTTGAGCTGGACGCTCACGGCAAGATGCCGGATGTCCTGATTTACATGCGCCCGAAGAATTGGCTTGTCTTGATCGAATCAGTCACAAGTCACGGCCCTGTCGACTCGAAGCGGCAAATTGAACTGACCCGATTATTCGGAAAATGTACTGCGGGTTTGATTTTCGTTTCGGCTTTCCCGAATCGCCAAACATTCCTCAAGCACCTCAGCGCGATTGCATGGGAGTCGGAGGTATGGATTGCGGATGCGCCGACGCATCTGATTCATTTCAACGGTACACGTTTTCTGGGGCCATATTAGCCGCTGCCACGGTTAAGTTGAACGCGTAAGTTCAGACCCGAAACGGAATCAAATTCACCGCATCGGTGATCACCGTATCTACGCCCCAGCCCCACAACTTCTTAGCCGAATCGGGATCGTTGCAGGTGTAGCAGGCGACGCGTAGTCCGCTGGCTTTCGCCTCGTTCACGGTGTCTTGCGTTAGCGTTCGCCAGTTCGCGTCCATCGCGATTGCGCCGACAGCCTTGCAGCGTGTCAGCCAATCGGCGGGGAGTGGGTTATCGAACAAATGGGCGCGGCCAAATTCAGGCGCGGCGTCGCGGGCGGCGATCAGCGCTTCGGTTGAAAACGATGAGAGGAGCGGTTTGAGTGCGGCGTGCGCTGGGTCGGAAAAAAGCGCTTGCGTTTCCAGGGCGGCCGCTGCGCCGGTTTCGCGTTCGCGGCCGATGCAGGGCTTGATTTCGGTGTTGAGTTGCACGCCATTCGCGATGCAGTATTTCGCGACCCGCCAGTACGTTGGGATCGCCTCGCCTGCGTATTCCTTCGAATGCCACGAGCCCGCATCGAGCAACGCGAGTTGATGCCACGTCTTTGCGGCTACGCGCCCACGTCCGTCGGAGCAGCGGTTCGTGGTGTCGTCGTGCATGAGCAACAGCGTGCCGTCGCCCGAGAGTTTGACGTCAATCTCCGCGGCGCGATAGCCGTGTGCGACGCCTAGGCGAATCGCGGCTAACGTGTTCTCGGGCGCGAGCTTGCCGGCGCCGCGATGGGCGATGGTTTTGGGGTAGGGCCAGGCGGGAAGGTTCATGGCGGAAGTTTACCGATGTAGGAGCGGTTCCACCGCGACGCTCCGGTTTGACGAAATCAATCGCGGTAGAACCGCTCCCACACGTGTTGCTACAAATCGAAGCGAATCCCTTGCGCCAGTGGCAATTTCGATCCGTAGTTGATGGTGTTGGTGGCGCGGCGCATGTAGGCCTTCCAGCTGTCCGAACCCGATTCGCGACCGCCGCCAGTCTCTTTTTCGCCGCCGAATGCGCCGCCGATTTCGGCGCCACTGGTGCCGATATTCACGTTCGCGATGCCGCAGTCGCTGCCTGCGGCAGAGAGAAAGCGCTCCATCTCGCGCAGATCGTTGGTGAAGATGCAGGATGACAGGCCGTGGGCGACGGCATTGTTGAGCGCGATGGCTTGATCTACATCACCATCGTATCTGACGATATAGAGAATCGGCGCGAAGGTTTCGTGGCACATCACACCGGCCTGCGCGGGCATTTCGACAATCGCTGGCTGCACGTAATACGCGTCCTCGCCGAGTTCCTGCTGGACACGTTCGCCGTAGTGCACACGACCGCCCGCCGTACAGGCCTCGACCAGCGCCGCCTGCATGGCGTCGAACGCGGCCTTGTCGATCAGTGGCCCGACCAGTGTGTCTGCGTCGAGCGGGCTGGCGATGCGCAGCTTGCCGTAGATCGCTTTCAGGCGCGACACCAGCGCGTCATAAATTGACGAATGCACGATCAGCCGGCGCATTGTGGTGCAGCGTTGTCCCGCAGTGCCCACGGCGGAGAACGTTACCGCGCGTTCAACCATCTCCATCGTGGCGCTTGGCGCGATGATGGCCGCGTTATTGCCGCCGAGTTCGAGGATGCTGCGCGTGAATCGCTTGGCGGTGGCCTGACCGACCGCGTGGCCCATGCGCGTGGAGCCGGTGGCGGAGACAAGCGGGATACGGGAGTCCGCACATAGTGCTGCGCCAACATCCGCGCGCCCGAGCAGCACGGCCGACAACGAGTCGGGGGCATTGCCACCGGCAACGCGATAGCGCTTCACTGCGCCGTCAAATACCGCTTGCGTAGCCAGCGCGGCGAGCGGCGCTTTGTCCGATGGTTTCCAGAGGGTGCTGTTGCCGCAAACGAGCGCGAGCGCCGCATTCCATGCCCATACCGCAACCGGGAAGTTAAACGCGCTGATGATGAGCGTGGGTCCCAGTGGGTGCCAGGTTTCCATCATCCGATGGTCTGGCCGTTCAGAGGCGATGGTCAGGCCGTAGAGCTGACGCGAAAGGCCGACCGCGAAGTCGCAAATGTCGATCATCTCCTGCACTTCGCCGAGGCCTTCCTGAAGAATTTTCCCCGACTCGATGGCGACCAGTTTTCCGAGTGCCTGCTTGTGAGTGCGCAGCTCTTCGCCCAGCAGCCGAACCAGTTCGCCACGTGCGGGCGCAGGCACCACGCGCCAGGCCAGAAAGGCATCGCGACTCTGGACAACAGCTCGCTCGACTTCGCCGGATGAGGCGCAGGGCAGCGTCGCGAGTATTTCGCCGGTGATCGGCGTTCGCGCCACCAGTGCGTTTCCGGCGACGTCAGCGGGCAGCGTCAGGCCGAGTTGTTTGCAGAGATTGAGAGCGGTTTGTTTCATGACGATTCCGGCGTGTGGTGTGTGTAGCGAAGTCAAAACGAAGGATTGGCTAGCTTGCTCAGGAAGAAAACGCGCCTGCCGCCCTGAGGAGAGCATAAGCGGCAGGTGCAAACCAAATCAAATGTTCGCGAACCTCAGGAAATAGATTCAATACGGCGCGATTGCTCGTAGGCAATGCCGAAGCGGTTTGCCAGAAAGTCAGGCAATGCGACTTGCTCCTGGCGAATGAACCCACTCGTTGGCAATTTTCCAGCGCGGAACAAATCGACCGCCGCACAAATGCCTGCGGCAGTGGTGATCTGAATGGCCGACAATGCCTCGTCGCCGTTGGTGGCGCGCTGCGCGAAGATTTTGCGCGCAAAAACTTCTTGCACGTAGGCCCCAGCGCGCATGCCGCTGACGGTGACGAACACGAGCACGACATCCTGCATTGTCGTCGGCACTGACTTACGCATGATGTCCTTGAGCGCTTGCTGATCGTCGATCAAACGAAGCTCAGACAACAGAAACTGCATCAATGCGCGGTGACCGGGATAGCGCACGCTCTTGTAATCAAGATTGCGGACTTTGCCCTCAAGCGTTTCACACAGCGTGCCAAGTCCGCCCGAGGTGTTGAACGCTTCGTACTCAACGCCGTCCAGCGAGAAATGTTCGAGCCCTTCAAGGGGCAACATCGCCGTCACCGCGCCGTCATGAATCGCTTCGCAGGGGTGGCAATATTCGTTGATCAGCCCATCTACACTCCAGGTCAGGTTGTACTTGAGCGCATTGGTTGGGAAGGCCGGCAGCGCGCCGACCCGCATCTTGATTTCGTCAAGACTGTCGAAGCCCTGCGCGAGGTGATGTGCCACGATCCCGATGAATCCCGGGGCCAGTCCGCATTGCGGCATGAAGGCGGTTTTGGCACCTTGCGCCATGCCCATGATTGCTTTGGTAGCAGCGACGTCTTCGGTCAGGTCGAAGTAGTGACAGCCGGCATTTTTTGCAGCGGTCGCGATTTTCACGGCGAGGTGATACGGCAGCGCATTGATGACTGCGTCGTGACCCCTGAGCACCGCTTCAAGCGCTTTGACGTCATTGCTGTCGACGACTGCGGCGTTGACGGTGAGCTTCGCCAGTTTGTCCAGCGAGGCTTGCGACTGGTCGACCACGGTCAGCGAGTAATCGCCCGTGTTGACCAGCAGGTGGGCGATCGTATGGCCAATATGTCCGGCCCCTAGAAGAGCAATTTTCATTATTTTTTGTGCTGACCGTTATTTGAATGATTGAAATTGTAGAGAGCCGTTCTGACGATTCATAGGCACAAAAAGCCCGAGACGGAGTGCCAAATGCGACAATATGTGACGTTCATTTAACGATTTGTATGAATTGAGGCGAATTGATGGCGTCCAGCGTGCGCAAGAACGTATCCGTTGCCTCTGTTACTCAAAGCCCGTCGCTTGACGACACGGATCGGGAATTACTCGCGCTGCTGCAGGCGAACGCGCGCGAGAGCGTCACAACGCTTAGCAAAAAACTGGCGGTGGCGCGCACTACCGTGATCGCTCGCATGGAGCGCCTACAAACGAGCGGCGTGATCACCGGCTACAGCGTGCGACTGAACCAGGCGACTCTGGAGAAGAGCCTGCAAGCCTACGTGGGCTTGTCGGTAGCCCCGCGCGCGGGCCGCGAGGTGTTGAAGCGTCTCGCGAAAATGCCGGAAATCAAACTGGTATGCAGCGTGAGTGGCGAGTTTGATTACGTAGCGTGGATTCGCGCTGACTCACCGAACGCACTGGATCGGCTGCTTGATGAAATTGGTGAGACCGAGGGCGTCAGCAAAACCACGACTTCCGTGGTGCTGGCAGAGCGGATCAACCGGGGATAAGTATTCCCCGCCAACCGTTAAATCCGCTTGCCCGTATCCGCGTTAAACCAGTGCACGCGATGCGGGTCGAACGACAGCGGCAGGCGGTCGCCCACCCGTGCACCAGTGGCGTTGTCGAGGCGACAGATGATGCGGTAATTCGCGAACTGACCATACGCGTAGGCATCTGCGCCGACCCATTCGATCATCTGAACCGCGATGGAGAAACGGGCTTGAGCTGCTGGCACCAGTTGCAGATGTTCGGGCCGCACGCCGAGCGCGACGCGATCACCGTTAGCGATGACGGACGGGAATTCACCAACGTGGAACATGTCACCCCCATCGGTCTTTAACGATTGCCCGGCACGCACGCCCCAGATCTGGTTCATCGCCGGCGTGCCAATGAAGTTAGCGACGAACAGCGAGGCTGGCCGTTCGTACACTTCTTTCGGCGTGCCGACCTGTTCGATGATGCCTGAGTTCATCACCAGCATGCGATCCGAGAGCGTCATCGCTTCGATCTGGTCGTGGGTAACGTAGAGGCTCGTAACTTTCAATTCCTGATGCAGCTTCTGAATTTCGAGTCGCATGTCAACGCGCAGTTTGGCATCAAGATTGGACAACGGTTCGTCGAATAAAAACACTTTCGGATCGCGCACGATGGCACGGCCCATCGCCACACGCTGACGCTGACCGCCCGAGAGCTGCTTGGGCTTGCGGTCAAGAAGATGCGACAGCTCCAGAATCTCAGCCGCTTTGGCGATGCGCGAATTGATTTCGGCATCGGACATTTTGCGGATACGTAGACCGTACGACATGTTTTCGCGCACATTCATGTGCGGATACAGCGCGTAGTTCTGAAACACCATCGCGATGTCGCGGTCTTTCGGCTCCAGATTGTTGACAACCTTGCCGTTAATCAGGATTTCGCCGCCGGTGATGGGTTCCAGCCCGGCCACCATGCGCAGGAGCGTCGATTTGCCGCAGCCCGAGGGACCGACGATCACGACGAATTCACCGTCCGTGATGGTGAGATCGACGCCGTGGATCACGTCCACATTGCCGTAGGATTTCCTGACCTGTTTGAATTCGACTTGAGCCATAACCTAGCACTATATCAAGCTGGCGTTACTTGTGGGAGCGGGTGTAAAGCCATTTTTAAGAGGAAAGGCAAAAGCGGTAGAACCGCTCCCACAAGTCACACCGTAAAGCCCCTGTTGCCCGTGAGTGAAACCCACCATTGCGTGGCACGCACAAAAGTGTCACATTTACAGCTTACGCTTACGCGTTGATAAAAATTTCGGAAAGAGGAGACACTATGAAACTAATTCGCAAAGCGCTTGCGGTCGCCGTGATGAGCGCGTCGCTCGTTTCGGGCGCGGCATTCGCTCAAAACAAACCAGTAGAAATCCAGATGTGGATGGGCCTTACGGGCTTGGGCGGCGAGACGCTGTCGAAGTACGGCGAGGAATTCAACAAGATGCAGAGCGACTACAAGGTGGTCGTCTCATTTAAGGGCCAGTACCCCGAGCAGCGCGCCGCCGCGGTCGCAGCCTTCCGCGCGGGCAATCCGCCGCACATCATGCAGATGTTCGACGCCGGATCGGGCGACATGATGGGAGCGACCAAGGCCGTGGTGCCGGTCTCCGAGGTATTCAAGCGCGCAGGGATGCAGTTCAACCCCGCTGATTTTATTGCTCCGGCGCGTGGCTATTACGGCCTGAAAGATGGCAGTCTGCTGTCGATGCCGTTTAATGTGTCGACAGCCGTGCTGTTTTATAACAAGGACGCGTTCAAAAAAGCGGGGCTCGACGCCAACAAACCGCCGGCAACGTGGCCAGAAGTAATTGCTGCGGCGCAAAAAATTCGCAGCACCAATTCCGCTAATTGCGGCTTCACGACGACGTGGCTGGCATGGATTCAGCTCGAGCAACTCGGCTCGCGCCACAACCTCTCGGTCGGCACGCAGTCGAATGGGCGCGGCGGTCTCAATGCGGAGTTGAATTTCAGTAATCCGCTGTACGTGAAGCAAGTGCAAACGCTGATGGACATGCAAAAGGACAAGAATTTCGTCTACAACGGCCGCTCAAACGACGCCTCCGCATCGTTCCAGTCCGGCGAATGCGCGATGATCACGCAAAGCTCGGGCGCGTACGGTGGTTACATTCGCGACGCGAAATTCGACTGGGCCGTAGCGCCGCTGCCGTACTGGCCAGAAGCCAAGGGCGGGCCGTACGCAACGACCGTGGGCGGCGCATCGCTTTGGGTGTTTAACGCACCGAATCGCAGCGCCAATGAATTCAAGGGCGTGGCTAAATTCCTCGAATATTTGAAGTCGACCCCGGTCATGACCGACTGGGCGAAAACTACGGGCTTTTTGCCAGCGACCAATGCCGCGTTCAAGTATCTGACGGACGAAGGCTTCTACGCGCAAAATCCGCGCGCTGCGGTGGCGATCGGCTCCTTGGCCAATGGCAAACAGGGCGAAAACACGGGTGGCTATCGCTTCGGTCGCTGGACCGAAATTCGCGACTTCTACCATGAGGAAGTCGAAAAAGCGCTGCAAGGCAAACAGTCCGCGAAGGAAGCCATCGACAACAGCATCAAGCGCGGCAACACCGCGCTGAGAGCATTTGAGAAGACCGCGTCGACCAATTAGAAGAGCGCTCTGGCACCCTCTCCCGCCGGCTCATAGCCCGGATGCTTGCATCCGGGTAACTCACTGCAACGAAGTCAAGCGTTTGCGCTTCGCGGTGGGCACGGAAACCCGGATGCAAGCATCCGGGCTACGCTTAGGTGACAGGTATTGTGGCTAGGGAGAGGAGAGCAACCGACGCTCATTAATTGCTTTGTGTAGACTGAGTCCATGGAACGCCGCGTAATCTTCCCCAACAAGCTGCTGCCTTACCTTCTGATAGCGCCGCAGCTCGCGGTGACGCTGGTGTTTTTCTTCTGGCCTGCGGGCCAGGCGGTCTACATGTCGGTGTTATCGCAGGATGCGTTTGGGCAATCGGTGACCTTCGTCGGGCTCGATAACTTCAAGGAAGTGCTGAACGATCCTGACTATTTGAAAACGCTGTGGCGCACACTCTTCTTCGCATCTGCCGTGGCGATTTGCGCGCTGGTGCCAGCGCTGTTGTTCGCCACCATGGCGGAGCGCGTCACGCGCGGCGCGACGTTCTACCGCACCGTGCTGGTGTTGCCTTATGCGATTGCACCGGCCATTGCGGGCGTGCTGTGGCTATTCATGTTCTCACCGTCCACAGGCATTCTGGCTTATGTATTGAAGAAGATGGGCGTCGACTGGAACCCGCGGCTTGACGGCGATCAGGCGATGTTTCTGGTGATCATTGCGGCGGCGTGGAAGCAGATCAGCTACAACTTTTTATTCTTCCTCGCGGGGCTGCAATCGATCCCGAAAGCCTTGCTGGAAGCCGCGTCCATCGACGGCGCGGGCGAGTGGCGCAAGTTCCGCACGATTGTGTTTCCGCTGTTGTCGCCGACCACATTTTTCCTTCTGGTGGTGAACATCGTGTACGCTTTTTTTGACACCTTCGGCATCATTGATGCGGTGACCAGCGGCGGGCCGGCGAAGGCAACCGAGGTTCTGGTCTACAAGGTTTACTACGATGGCGTGCATTCGCTGAACCTCGGATCTTCTGCGGCGCAGAGCGTGATTCTGATGGCGATTGTGATTTTGCTCACGGCTGTTCAATTCAAGTACGTTGAACGTAAAGTGCACTACTAAGCGATGAGAACCGAAGCCATCAATGCCATCGGCCGCAACAGCAACTGGCTTCCGCACGCGGTGCTCTGGCTCGGTGTGTTCATCACGGCGTTTCCGCTGTACATCACGTTTGTGGCGTCGACGCTGCTGCCGCAGGACATTGCGCAGGTGCCCATGCAGATGCTGCCCGGCCCGCACTTCTGGGACAACTACAGCGAAGCCTGGTCGAAAGGCGCGACTGGCACGTATTTGTCGCCTCCGGGAAAAACGCTGCTGTTCAATTCGCTGATCGTGGCGCTGGTGGTGACGTTTGGCAAGATTACGGTGAGCCTGCTCTCGGCCTACGCAGTAGTGTTCTTCAAGTTTCCAGGCCGCATGATTTTTTTCTGGATGATTTTCATCACCCTCATGTTGCCGGTGGAGGTCCGCATCCTGCCGACGTACGCGGTGGTCACTGACTTGAAGCTCATCAACAGCTACGCCGGATTGACACTACCGCTTATCGCGTCGGCGACCGCGACGCTGCTGTTTCGCCAATTCTTCATGACCATCCCCGATGAATTGGTCGAGGCAGCGAAGATCGACGGCGCGGGTGCGATGCGATTTTTCAAGGACGTGGCGATTCCGCTGTCGCGCACCAACATCGCGGCGCTGTTCGTCATTCTTTTTATCTACGGCTGGAATCAATATTTGTGGCCGTTATTGATCACAACATCGAATTCGCTTGACGTTGTTGTCGTGGCCATCAAGAAAATGATTGGTACCGGTGCTGAGCCCACCGACTGGCATATCGTCATGTCCACCACCGTGCTCGCACTGCTGCCGCCGATCATTGTGATCATCGTGATGCAGAAGAGCTTCGTCAAAGGTCTGACCGACACGGAGAAGTGAGCGTCGTCGCGGCGACGAACAGCTTTTTGCTGAAAGCCTTGTTGCATTGGGGCTGAAGCATGAAATGGCGCATTATCGATAAATGATTTAAATAGCGCTAAGCCCCGGTATCGCGGTCATTGCAGCCCGAAGTTGCTTAATGTTTAAGCGGCAACTTGACAGCCTCGCCCCCTAGAATGAAATTCAAGTAAACAAGAGGGGGATGCATTTGGAACTCGTACTTTTCTCGGGCGTCTGGTGGACAGCGTTGGGCTCGATCATTCTGGCCAATATCGTGCTTTCAGGCGACAACGCCGTGGTGATTGCGATGGCCGCGAGAAAGCTCCCGGACAGTCAGCGCCAGAAGGCCATTTTCTGGGGCTCTGCCGCAGCCATCGTGATGCGGATCCTGCTAACGCTCATCGCGGTGCAGTTGCTGGCCTTGCCGTATCTGAAAATCGTCGGCGCGTTCCTGCTCGTCTATATCGGCGTGCAATTGCTTGCCGAAGGCGACGACGGTGGCGAGGATGATCACAAAACAGTGAAAGACGGGATGGCTGCTGCGGTGCGCACGATCCTGATCGCGGATTTGGTGATGAGTCTGGACAACGTGATCGCCGTCGCGGCCGCAGCAAAGGGCAACACGCTCCTTTTGATCGTCGGCCTCGCCGTGAGCATTCCGCTGATTATTTTTGGCTCAACGCTGCTCATGAAAGTGATGGATCGTTTCCCGATCATCATCACACTCGGTGCCGCGCTACTCGGCTTTCTTGCAGGTGAAATGTTCGTTACCGATCCTGCCGACAAGGACTTCTTCGACAAGTTGACGGATTCGCATGTGTGGGCCGGGCTCATCGGTGCGGCTACCGTGGTGGCCATCGGAACGTATGCGGCGCGCAAGAACAAAGCCAAGACCGGTGCCAAGTCCGGCTAACTAGACAGAGCTCGTTGCTCGTCGCTCAATGACCACACCGACCATCGCCGCGTTCTTGATTGCGGCGGGTTTGCCAACCGTGACCTTGACCCACGGCGCATGAAATTCGCTCAGTACCGTCTGTGCAATGTGCTCGGCGAGCCGCTCAACGGTCTTGTAGTGGAGCGTTTTTAAAAGTCCCGTCAGGCGCGCTGAAATGCTGTCGTAATTCATCAAGCCCTTCGCGCTGTCATGCTCGAAGGATTCGCTGGATGCGGCGGCGATTTCCAGATCAATCAAAACCGGTCGCAGTGACACGCGCTCAAAATCGTAAACACCCAGAATAGTTTCGCACTTGAGACCACGAATAAAAATGACATCCACGACGAGAGACTCCTGATGACCGCGCAAGCTGGCTCGCATACACTGCCGACCATTCTAGAGAGCGCTGATTGCTGGCGAGGGGAGCACACTAAACATGGCTGACATCATCGCGGCGGTTATTGCTTATCTGATCGGTTCATTGTCGTTCGCCGTCATCGTCAGTCGGGCGCTCAATCTGCCCGACCCGCACAGCTACGGCAGCGGCAATCCCGGCGCGACCAATGTGCTCAGGAGCGGCAGCAAAAAGGCGGCGATCCTCACGCTGCTGGGCGATACGCTGAAGGGCGTTGCCGCGGTGCTGCTGACGAAACATTTCGCGGCGCAATTTGGCATCACCGAGGTGGGCATCGCGCTGGTTGCGATCGCCGTGTTTCTAGGGCATTTGTTCCCGCTGTTCTTTGGCTTCAAGGGCGGCAAGGGCGTGGCGACGGCGGCGGGCGTGTTGTGGGCGCTTGATTGGCGTATCGGCTTGGGGCTCACACTGATTTGGGCGCTAGTGTTTGCTGTGAGTCGCGTGTCGTCATTAGCCGCGCTGATGGGTAGTGCGATGGCACCGGTATTGGCGTGGTATTTCCTGGGGGTTGGGCCAGCGTTTTACGCGGTGCTCGCGATGGCCGTGATGCTTATCTGGCGGCACCAAGAAAATATTGCGCGATTGGTTTCGGGGAAAGAGGGGAGCTTTAAAAAACCGTGATGGTATGGGAGTGGCGAAAGCCGCGAACCACCGTGATTCGCGGCTTTCGCCGCTCCTACAAGGCCGTAGGGACGCGCACCTCCGACAACGCCCATCGGGGTCGCACGTTGATCGCGTAATCCTTCTTCGCTTCAGCCAACCGCAGCGCGCCGACATGCGCAATCATCGCGCCGTTATCCGTGCACAGGGCAACCGGCGGATAAAACACCGTCGCGCCGATGCGCGCCGCGCCCGCCGTCAAAGCCTCACGCAAACGTGTATTCGCGCCAACACCGCCCGCGACAACCATTTGCTTGAGCCCGGTTTGTTTCAACGCTGCCAGCGACTTGCTCACCAGCGAATCAACAATCGCGGCCTGCACCGACGCCGCCAGATCGGCGCGACCTGGGTGATCCGCTGGTAACGTCGGTTGTGCGGAAGAAACCGCGCCGCGAGCAGGCAGCGCCGTCCCAGTCAACCGCCGAACTTCATTAGCGACCGCAGTTTTAAGTCCGGCAAAACTGAAATTCAAATCACCGGAATGCAAGAGCGGTCGCGGAATCGCGAATGCCTTTGGATCGCCGATTTCCGCCAACTTCGCCAACAACGGTCCGCCCGGATACGCCAAACCCAGCAACTTCGCAGACTTGTCGAAAGCCTCTCCCGCCGCATCGTCAATCGTGTCGCCGAGAAGCGTGTACTTACCCACTCCGTCGACTCGCATCAATTGCGTATGACCGCCAGACACTAAAAGCGCCACAAACGGAAAAGTCGGCGCTGGATCAGCCAAAAGGGGCGACAACAAATGTCCTTCCATATGATGAACGGGGATCAGCGGTTTGCCCCAGGCGAACGCCAGACTCGCGGCCAGTTGCGCCCCGACGAGCAACGCTCCGGCCAGGCCTGGCCCTTGTGTGTAAGCGACCGCTCTCACGTCGTTACCCGTAATTCCTGATCCAGCCAGAACTTGATCGATTAGCCGCAAACCGTATTTGATGTGGTCACGACTCGCCAATTCCGGCACCACGCCACCGTAAGGCGCATGCAAAGCGATCTGCGAGTGCAAGGCCTCGGCGACAACTTGGCCGGTCGTTGCGTCAAACAGCGCCACACCCGTCTCGTCACAAGACGACTCGATGCCCAGCACCAAAGCGGAGGATGCGGCTGTTTTTCTTGAGTGTTCAGTCATTTCGGGTTATATTACTCGGCTACTCAGAAGAAACGCGCTAAACAGAAGTTCAGCGCTCTTAACCGCAAAATACACATGATCGTCAAACTCCGCGAAAACGAACCTTTCGAAGTTGCATTGCGCCGTTTCAAGCGCGCCATCGAAAAAACGGGCCTCCTTACCGAGCTGCGCGCCCGTGAGTCCTACGAAAAGCCAACGACCGAGCGCAAGCGCAAGCACGCCGCCGCCTGCAAACGCAACTACAAACGTCTGCGCGCAATGCAATTGCCGCCGAAGATGTACTAGATTTTTCTGCTGAGTAGACAATGCGGCTCCCTCGGGAGCCGTTTTCATTTCCGCGTTTCCGCGTTGAAATCGACGGGTGTACGTCATTGCCATCGTCGGGCGCGGCTAGCTGTAGATGACCTACTATCTGCGCCGCGCCCGACGATGGTGCCTAACATCCATCGCCGATTTCTTAGCGGAAACCGACACTGAAAGGGACACACCATGAGCCTCAAAGAAACCATCACCAACGACATGAAAACCGCGATGAAGGCGGGCGACAGCGCGAAGCTGTTGACCATCCGCATGTTGCTGGCGGCCGTGAAGCAGCGCGAGGTCGATGAGCGCATCGTGCTGACCGACGCCGATGTAGTCGCCATTGTCGAAAAAGCGATCAAGCAGCGCAAAGAATCGATCGCCCAATTCACCACCGGCAACCGCCCTGATCTGGTGGCGAAAGAAGAGGCCGAAGCCGTTGTGCTGTTAGCTTACATGCCTGCGAAGATGAGCGACGCGGAGGTGGACGCGATCCTCACGGCCGCCGTCGCCGAAGTGGCCGCAACCGGCGTTACCGGCAACGCTGCGATGGGCAAAATCATGGCGATTGTGAAGCCGAAGCTCGCGGGCAAGGCTGACATGAGCGCCGTTACCGGCAAGGTGAAAGCGAAGCTCGGTTAGTCAAGTTTGGCTGCATGCTGCGCCTCGCGCAGCATGGCAATTTTCGTGATCAGCGCCTTTGCCTTTTCGGTTGTTTCGGTTGAAGGTAACGCGGCTAGTGCCTTAGCCACATTTGCAATCGACTTGAGTAAAGCAATTTCCGGTGGCGTGTAGCCGGCGCTTTTGAGCACGCGCATCAGCGTGCGAATTTCTGCAGGAACCAGCAAATCCTCGCTCAGATCAAGCGGCGCGCCTTCGCCCTGCATATTGCTCAGATCGCCGCGCGCAGCGGCCTCAGCCGCGCGGCGTTCAGCGGTAATGTCGGCCCGATGCATTTCGCTTCACCTGCCCAACTGTCATTGCAAATTGACGGAATAGAGCTATCTTCACGCCATGAAACGTATCGTCAAATTCGCAATTGCGCTCGCTGTTGTCGGCATGGTCGGCTGCGCTGCAACCCTGCTCAGCCCACGCGTGAACGCAGCCTACAACCCGGGCAAATTGCATCACACGCCTAACGGCTTCACCAACAATTACCCGCACGAAGTACCGCAGAGCTTCTGGAAATGGCAGTGGGAGCGCTTGCGCGAAGGCACGGCTTCGCCGCCCGCTAACGGCTGGGCAAGCGTGCTGCCGAGCGTCAAGCCCGACGTCGCGTTTCTCAAAGCTAATCGCAGCGAACGCACGCTGACTTGGATCGGTCACGCGACGGTGTTGTTGCAAACGAACGGTGTGAACATCATCACCGATCCCATTTTTTCGGATCGCCCGTCGCCCTTACAGTTTGTCGGGCCGAAGCGACAGGTGCCGCTCATGATGAGTTACGACGAGTTGCCCGAGATCGATGTCGTATTCATTTCGCACAATCATTACGATCATCTCGACGAAGGCACGGTGAACGAATTCGCAAGGCGCTTTCCGAAAGCGACGTGGCTCGTGCCGCTCGGGCTCAAGCCCTGGTTCGCGGAGTTTGGGGTGGCGAACGTGCGCGAGATGGACTGGTGGGATTCACTTGATCTCGCGGGGCTCAAGTACACGTTTGTGCCCGCGCAGCACTGGAGCAAGCGGAGCTTCACCGACGCAAATCGTTCGTTGTGGGGCGGCATCGTGGTTGATGATCGCGGCTGGCGTTTTCTGCACACCGGCGACACCGGGTATTCGCGGGACTTCAAGGACATTGGCGCGAAATTTCCCGGTGGCTTTGACTGGCTCGCGGTACCGATTGGGGCCTACGAACCGCGCTGGTTCATGAAAACATTCCATGTGAATCCCGACGAATCGGTGCAAATCATGAAAGACGTCGGCGCGAAACAGGCGCTCGGCATCCACTGGGGCACGTTCATTCTGACCGACGAACCGCTTGATCAACCGCCGAAAGATTTGGCCATCGCGTTGGCTAAACACGGCGTCGATCCCGCGAAAGTCCACGTGTTCAAGAACGGCGAAATGCGAAAATTGCAATAACAGCTTTTTCGTGAAAACGCCGCTGAATTCGGGCTAAGAGCGATAAAAGCGCAAAGTCGATTAGTAGCCGTTCGCCTTGGCAGCCCCTATCCAGAGGTTATTACAGCACGAAGCTGTATGACACTTACGCAGCCGGGACGCTCCGTCGATGCACGCACACGCCGTTCGCATAAGTCGCCGCCACCGCCCGGTCATCGCCCAGCGTCATGAGTGCAAAGAACGTGTCCAGCGGATCATCGCTCACCGCTGTGCGCCGCGCCAATAGCGGTGTCGCCCTCGGATCAAGCAGCGCGAAGTCTGCCTCCTTGCCCGGCGTAATTGAGCCCAATTTCTCATCGAGCGAAAGCGCCTTCGCACCGCCCAACGTCGCAAGATAAAGCGCATAAGCGGGTGACAAGGACGTGCCCTGCAACTGCTGCACTTTGTACGCTTCGCCCAACGTGCGCAACATCGAATAGCTCGAACCGCCGCCCACATCGGTGCCGACGCCCACCACGTTGCCTGCGCGAATCGCCTGTTTCAAATCGTAAAGACCGCTACCGATAAACAAGTTCGACGTCGGGCAAAACGCTGGCCGCGCGCCCGCTGCCGTCATGCGTGCACGATCCGCGTCGTCGAGATAAATGCAGTGCCCGTAGATCGCCTTGTCGCGCAACAAACCGTAGTGATCGTAAATGTCCAGATAACTGCGGTGGCCGGGGAACAACTCAGCCGCCCACGCAATCTCCGCTTTGTTCTCGGCGACGTGCGACTGGATGTACGTCGTCGGGTGTTCGCACGACAGCGACTTCATTTTCTCCATCTGCGCGATGGTGGAGGTCGGCGCAAAACGCGGAGTGATGGCGTAGAGTGAGCGAGCATGATCATGCCAGCGCTCAATCAGGATTTTGGTGTCGCGATAGCCGGTTTCGGCGGTGTCCATCAGCGCTTCGGGCGCGTGGCGATCCATCAAACACTTACCTGCAATCATGCGCAGTCCACGCGCCTCAGACGCCGTAAAAAATGCGTCGACTGACTGCGGATGTACCGTGCAAAAGACGCTCGCGGTCGTCGTACCATTCTCTAGCAGACGATCCAGAAAAAACACTGCCGCCGCATCAGCAAATGCGCGATCGACAAATTTAGTTTCTGCGGGAAACGTGTGGCGATTCAACCAGTCGAGCAATTGCGTGCCGTACGCGCCAATCACGTCCACCTGTGGGTAATGCACATGGGTATCGATAAACCCCGGCACCAGAATCTTGCCTCGCTGATCGTCGATGCGCACATCGGCTCCGAGTGTTGGCAACAGCACGTCGGATGGCCCAACCTTTTCGATGTGTCCACCATGCAGGAGCGTGATCGAATCGGGCAGATATTCGATGGCAGAAGCATCACCCGCAAGGCCCGGATCGCGCAGGCAGTGCAGTAGGGAGGAGTGAATGGCAGTGACGTTCATGCTGCGATGATATTCGTGAAAGCGAAGAGCCAGCATATGCGAGCACAATGATTGAAATTGCGCATGCAAATAGTCATCTGTCGCTTGATCGGCTTGACGAATCCCAAACGTGCCGGAGCAAATCTGGGAGCTTTTTGAGCGGCGGCAGCGCGTTGGCTAAACCAGCACCCGCTCGATCCCACCCGAGTTCGCCTTCGCCACGTACTCCGGCATCCACTTCTCGCCCAGCAGATGCTTCGCGATTTCGACGACGATGTAATCGGCCTTGGTGTCGCTGTCATTGTCGTAGCGCGACAAGCCTTGCAGACATGACGGGCAGCTGGTGAGAATCTTCACTTCGCCCTGGAACTTCTGATCCGCACCGGGCGCTGTCTTGACCGGAATCGCGCGCAGTTTGTCCGCGCCCTTGCGCATCTCTTCTTCCTTGCGGAAGCGAACTTGCGTCGAGATGTCAGGACGCGTAACAGCCAGCGTGCCCGACTCGCCGCAGCAGCGATCATTCAGGTCGATCTTTTGGCCCATGAGTTCGTTGACAACCTTTATCGGCTGATAGGTCTGCATCGGCGAATGGCACGGGTCGTGATACATGTATCGCGTGCCAGTGAGGTTCTCCAGCTTGACGCCCTTTTCCATCAGGTATTCGTGAATATCCAGCAGACGGCAACCGGGGAAAATCTTCTCGAACTCGTATTTCTGCAATTGATCCATGCAGGTGCCGCAAGACACAATTACGGTTTTGATATCGAGATAATTCAGCGTGTTGGCGACGCGGTGGAAAAGCACGCGGTTGTCAGTGATGATTTCCTGCCCTTTGTCGTGATTGCCGCTCGCGGTTTGCGGGTAGCCGCAGCAGAGGTAACCGGGAGGCAACACGGTCTGTGCGCCGACGTGCCAGAGCATTGCCTGTGTCGCCAGACCGACCTGCGAGAACAACCGCTCGGAGCCACAACCGGGGAAGTAAAAAACAGCTTCCTGATCTTCAGCATTCATCTGCGGATTGCGGATGATGGGCACGACCTTATCGTCCTCAATATCCAGCAACTTGCGCGCGGTTTGCTTCGGCAATCCACCAGGCATCGGCTTGTTGATGAAGTGAACGATCTGCGCCTTGATCGCAGGGCGGCCACCCGTGGTGGACGGAGGCCGCTTCGTTTGCGAACCGATCAAACCGAATCGCTTTGCCAGGCCGTGCGCGAAGCGCTGCATGCGGTAGCCGCCATTGACAACCGTGCGCTTCAGCATGTTCACCGTAGCAGGATCACGCGCGTTAAGCAGCACCATCGCAATCGCGGTGCCTGGGTTGAATTTCTTCTTGCCTTCTTTGCGCAAGAGATTCCTCATCGCCATCGAGACATTACCGAAATCAATATCGACCGGGCAAGGATTCACACACTTGTGACATACCGTGCAATGGTCCGCCACATCGGCCAACTCGTCCCAATGCCGCAGCGAGATACCGCGCCGCGTTTGCTCTTCGTAGAGAAAAGCTTCCACCAGCAAACCCGTGGCCAGAATCTTGTTGCGCGGTGAATAAAGCAGGTTCGCGCGCGGCACGTGCGTGGCGCAAACAGGCTTGCATTTCCCGCAGCGCAAACAGTCCTTCACCGAATCCGCTATCGCGCCAATGTCGCTCGCTTCAAGAATCAACGATTCGCTGCCGAGCAGACCGAACGAAGGCGTGTAGGCGTAACGCAAATCGCCGCCGGGCATCAGTTTGCCCTTGTTGAAACGGCCTTCCGGGTCAACCTTTTGCTTGTAGCGCTGAAACGGACCGATCTCGTCGTCGGTGAGAAATTCAAGTTTGGTCAGACCAATGCCGTGCTCGCCCGAAATCACTCCATCAAGCGAACGAGCTAGCGCCATGATGCGCGTGACGGCGGCGTTCGCCTCTTGCAGCATCTCGTAGTTGTCGCTGTTAACAGGCAAATTGGTGTGTACATTGCCGTCGCCTGCGTGCATGTGCAGGGCGACCCAGACCCGACCACGCAAGATTTCTTTGTGAATCGCGATGAAGCGGTCAACGATGGGCTTAAGCGCTTCGCCTGCGAAGATGTCTTCGAGCGGCGCTTTGATTTCCGCCTTCCACGACACGCGGACTTCGTGTGATTGTTGCTGGCGGAAATTGGTCTCGATGTTGTCGAGCAGGCTTTGCCAGTTTTTTCGCACGGAGACAACGAGTGCATGCGCTTCGCTGACTTTCTCCGCCAATAACTCCGTCGACACGCCGTATTCCTCATAGCGGTGCTGCGGCATAGTTCCCGCGAAAAACTTCTCAAGCGCCCCGCATAGTTTGAGCTTGTTCTTGATCGAAAGCTCAATGTTAATGCGCTCGATACCGTCACAATAATCGCCCATGCGCGGCAACGGAATCACCACGTCTTCGTTTAATTTGAACGCGTTGGTGTGCCTGGCAATCGCGGCCGTACGCGCGCGATCCAGCCAGAATTTTTTGCGCGATTCGGCGCTCACCGCGATAAACCCTTCGGCACCGCGAAGGTTGCAGATGCGCACGACTTCCGACGCGGCTTTCGCCACTTCATTCTCGTCATCACCAACGATATCGCCGATCAGAATCATCTTCGGGCGACCGTGGCGTTTGGCCTTGGTCGCGTAGCCGACAGCGCGCACGTAGCGCTCGTCCAGGTGCTCAAGCCCCGACAGCATGACGCGACCCGCGCCTGTTTTTGGCAAACCATCAAGGTAATCTTTCACCTCGACAATTGCTGGCACCGAATCACGCACCTGACCAAAGAACTCCATGCACACGGTGCGCGTGTGCGGTGGCATCTTGTGCAGCACCCATTTCGACCAGGTGATCAGGCCGTCGCAGCCTTCTTTTTGCACACCAGGCAAACCGCTTAGAAACTTATCGGTCACGTCCTTGCCCAGCCCAATTTTGCGGAAACTGGGGCCAGGAATGATCAGCGTTTCTTCGCGTAAAAGCTTGCTGCGATCAAGCCTGGCATCAAAGTATTGCAGACGAAACGTCGCATGATTCGCATCGTGAATCTTGCCAAGATTGTGATCCATGCGCGTGACTTCGAGCCACTCGCCTTGCGGCGTCACC
>JBBRVM010000003.1:0-27397 GCA_038246865.1 Burkholderiales bacterium | reverse complement strand
TGCCTCTTTTTTCCCGCGATCAGCGCCGTCGCGCAAACGCCACCTTCGCCGCCGCCCGCGGCTGCTGATGCGCCCGCAGAAGCTACCGCGCCAGCACCCGGCGTCAAGCCGGGCACGCGAGCCCAGCGCGTCGAAGCGGTCGAGATCACCGGAAAAAACAGCGCCACGGAAGAGCGTCGCAATTCCAGCGCCGCGAAGATCATCATTACTCGGGAGGATCTGGAGCAGTACGGCGACAGCAATCTCGGCGAAGCGATGCGTCGTCTGCCGGGCGTAAGCACAGGCGGGCGTCCAGGGCGTCCCGGTGCGCCGACTATGCGCGGCATGGGCGGTGGTTTCACCCAAATTTTGCTCGACGGACAACGCATTCCACCGGGTTTTTCAGTTGAACAAATCACGCCCGACCAGGTCGACCGAATCGAGATCCTTCGTGCCCCGACGGCCGAAACCGGCGCTCGCGCGATTGCCGGAACCATCAACATCATCCTGCGTGAACCGCTGCGACAAACCAATAACGACGTCAAACTGGGCGTTCAGGAAGAGCGCCAAAAATATTCGCCCAATGCGTCATGGACGCGTAACGGCACCATCGGAGAGACCGGCACCTACAACATCACCGGTTCCACGACGTTCACCCACCAATTGACTGATGACGCGTCGCATACGATTTATGAAGACTTGCTCACCGGCGCGAAATTGCTTGAGCAATACAGTTTTGGCCGGGTCAATAGCGAGCGCGAAAACTATTTTCTGAGCGGACGTGGGCAGTGGCGTCTGGGCAACGGCGAGCAGTTCGGTGTTCAGACGTTTCTGGCGCACAACGTTGCCGAGAGCCACTCGGCGGGTACGCTCGATCAGACGTTCGGGCTCACGCCTTCTCCCTATGCAACGCGAGCTGGTTCATTTCTCGGGCGGTTCGATGTAGCACGTATCAACTTTAATCTGAACCAACGATTCGACGCCGAAACGCGCTACGAAATTCGCGGTGGCGTTGGGCGTTTTTGGTCGAATACCGATTCGGTGTCTGAACAATTTGCGAGCAACGGTTCACGCAATCTGTTGCAAACCAGTCGCGGCGATGTGCGTGACAAATCGTGGAGCCTGAACGGGAAAGTCATCCGCAGCTTTGCCAATGGCGCGCATTCGGTGTCGGCAGGATGGGAGGTTGATAACCAGATTCGCAACGAGACATCGGTTACTTTGCTCAACGGCGTGCAGCAGCTTGCTGATCTGGGTTCTGAATTTGACGTGACAACCCAGCGCATGGCGGCGTACTTGCAGGACGAATGGGATATCAATCCGCAATGGGCTGCGAACGCGGGTATCCGGTACGAAACCATCAAAACATCCAGCAGCAACGCGCTCGATTCGTATACCAACACCAGTCGCGTGCTGACGCCGCTCGCTCATCTGGTGTGGCGCTTTGCCGCCCCCTCGCGCGATCAACTGCGCCTGTCTTTGACCCAGAGCTATCGCTCGCCGAATACCGGGCAATTGAGTACGCGACCGACGCTTAACACCCTTTATCCAGTGCCTGGTGCGAACACGGCGGTTTCGCCAGATCGCTCGGGCAATCCGAATTTGAAGCCCGAGCGCGCCAATGGCATTGATCTCGCCTTCGAGCGCTACTTTAAATCGGGTGGCGTGATTTCGGTTAATCTGTTTGTGCGCGATATCAAGGATTTGATTCGTAATGTCACAGCACTGGAGGACGTTTCGTGGGCGCCCGCTGATCGCTATGTCAGCCGTCCGCAAAATATCGGCAAAGCGATCACCAGGGGCATTGAGTTTGATGCGAAGTTTCAGCTGAAGGAACTCATCGACGACGCGATTCCGATTAATCTGCGCTTCAATTTGAGCGTCTACGATTCAAAGGTCGCCGCGATCATCGGGCCGTACAACCATATCGACCAACAGCCACGGGCTACGGGTAACCTGGGTGCAGATTACAAGTTCCGTAATTCGCCGGTATCGGTCGGCGGCAATATCGCCTGGACACCGGCCTACACGACGCAACAAAGCGACACTCAACTGCAGAAAATTTCCACCAAGCGGGTGTATGACGCCTACGCGCTGTGGGCGGTCAATTCGCTGGCCAAGCTGCGCCTGTCGCTTTCGAATATCTCGCCAATTGACGGTCTGACCACAGGGGTTACGCTGGCAGACCGGCAGCGCCAGACCGTTCTCAGCACGGGGCGGACGGATATGTCGGTGGCGTTACGGCTGGAGATGCGTTTGTAGGCGGGATTCCGGTCGCACAAAGTCGGCGCACGTCCTGCATTGGGCGCGACCGCGGTCGCGCCTACAATGGCACCCATGCCTGACACAAAAAAAACCCTGCTACTCACCGGCGCATCGCGCGGGATTGGCCACGCAACGGTCAAGCATTTTCATTCCGCCGAATGGCGCGTGATCACCGTCTCCCGGCAGCCATTTGACAAGATTTGCCCCTGGCCGCAAGGCGAAAAAGATCACGTCCAGATGGATCTGAACGATCTGGACCAGTTTCCCGCTGCGATTGCGCGGATCAAAGCCAAGCTGGCGGAGCCGGAGACGGGCGGTAAGCTATCCGCGCTCATCAACAACGCTGGCATCTCGCCGAAGATGCCTGACGGCAGTCGGATGGGCGTGCTGGATGCCGACATCAGCGTCTGGCAAAACGTCATGAACGTCAACTTGTTCGCCACGGCGTTGTTGGCGCGTGGTCTGTTTGACGAATTGAAAGCGGCGCAGGGTTGTGTTGTGAACGTCACTTCGATTGCAGGCGGCAAGGTGCATCCCTTTGCCGGTGTGGCCTATGCGGCGTCAAAGGCGGCGCTTGCTTCCCTGACGCGCGAAATGGCGAATGACTTTGGTCGTCATGGCGTGCGCTGCAACGCGATTGCACCCGGTGAAATTGACACCGCGATTTTGTCGGCAGGTACCGATGACATCGTGCAGCGCGAAATTCCGTTGCGGCGTTTGGGCAAGCCGTCTGAGGTTGCGACGTTGATTTATTTTTTGTGTACCTCACAGAGCTCCTACATCAACGGTGCCGAAATTCACGTGAATGGCGGACAGCACGTTTGATTTTCGTCGCCAGCCGCTGTGATCCTTCGTTGCAGGACTCCTCGCGTGGGTCTACCACGCGTCGTCGTCCTGCGCCTCGGCTGACAGCCGCTGGCACCGAAAATTGGCTGTCCCTGGTGAAGGTCGTAGCTTCCCCTCGCCCCTTGCCGGAGAGGGCTAGGGTGAGGGGAACGGTGGAGCGGACATCCCCCTCGTCACGCCAATTCATTTGTTCTAAAGCATGACGATCTGGCGCGCGCTCCGCCGGTTCCTCAAAGCCGATGGGATGATCTATTCCGGCTATCTGGCGTTCCTGTCGTTGCTGGCCTTGCTGCCCGTGCTCGGCGTGCTGTTCTGGCTGTCGCAACAAAGCTCGATCATCAAGGTCGCCGACGGCGCGCTTCGCGATTTCCTGTTTACCAATCTGTTTCCTGAAACAGCAAAACAGGTCGTTGCAGTCGTCGACAAATTGCGGGCAAATGCCAAAGGCCTGGGCATGACCGGTATCGCCATCATCGCCGGCGACTTGTTACTGAAAGCGCTGGCCCTTAACGCGGCAGTGGATCGGATTTGGGGCTCCACGAGGCGGAATCTCTGGGGATTCGTTCGCGGTGCGCTGGTTGTGCTGCTGCTGGTTCCGCCGGTCGTCGCTGCTTTGTTCTGGGTGATTCGTTTCGCCGAGAAATTCCTGATCGCATTGATGCCGTCGATGAGCGAACCGATTCAGACGGCGTTCGACCCCATCGAAATGGGGGTGCCATTGATCGCCGCGCTCACCCTCATCTATCGATGGGTTCCCGCCCGCCTTAACGCGTGGAAATCACCGCTCGCTTCGGCGCTTCTGGTCACGGTGCTCATCGTGGTGGCGCGCTATCTCATCACTCACTACTTCGCGCAGTTACAACAATTGAAATCACTCTACGGTGCCTTCATCGCGTTCCCCGTGCTGATGGTGACCGTGTTCGTGATCTGGGCGCTAGTGCTCTATGGTGCGGCGTTGGTGGCCGAGGGATTTGGCGGCAATCTGCGTGTGCGGAGCACAACGACCACAGGCGCGCGTCGACCCGCCAATAAAGCGGCGAAGGCGTAAGCGTGCTCTACGACGCCGGTCTTGCTGCGCTCGACTTGCTTGTGCAGGGCGACGCGACGCTTCGCGATATCGCACTGCTCTCTCTGCGCGTCAGCGCGAGCGCAACGCTCTTCGCTGCGCTGATCGGCCTCCCGCTAGGGGCTTGGGTTGCGCTATCCACGACGCGGCTACGGACGTCGTTCGCCGTATTGCTCAACACCTCAATGGGGCTGCCGCCAGTCGTAGTCGGATTGGGGGTGTATCTGCTGCTTTCGCGAAGTGGGCCGCTGGGCGCGCTCGGCTGGCTGTTCACGCCGACCGGAATGATCTTTGCGCAAACACTGCTGATCACGCCGATCGTTGCGGCGCTGGCAAGGCAAACGATTGAGGACGCCCACGTCGGGCTTGCCGAGTGGTTTACTTCACTCGGCCTGACGCGATGGCAGCGGGTGAAGGCGCTGTTGTTCGAGGCGCGGTTTTCGCTGGCAGTGGCGCTACTGGCGGGATTTGGTCGCGCGATTGCCGAGGTCGGCGCGGTCATGATGGTAGGTGGGAATATCGCGGGTCACACGCGCGTGATGACCACGACGATTGCCCTTGAAACGTCAAAAGGCGACCTGCCGCTCGCGCTAGCGCTCGGCGTCTTGCTGGTCGCACTGGTGTTGCTGGTGAACGGGGTTGCGCAGATATTGAAGGCATGGATGGAGCGACGTCATGCGTGATCAGTCGATGCTCCTGTCGCTCACTGCTGTCTCGGTATCTGTCGCCAGTACCCGTTTGCTCGCCGACATCGATCTGGTCGTTCAGTCCGGTGAACGTGTGGTCATCCTCGGTGCCAACGGTGCCGGTAAATCGACGCTTTTGAAAGTCTGCAACGGTTTGATCGCGCCCTCGAAAGGTGACCTGATCGCGCCGCCCGTCAGGCAACAGGCGCTGATTTTTCAGCGCCCTGCGTTGCTGCGGCGAACTGTCATTGAAAACGTGAAATTCGTGCTCGCCGCGCGCGGCGTGCTGGAGCCACTGCGTACCTCACAGGCGCAACAGGCGATTGATGCCTGTGGGCTCGGAGCGATGGCGTCGCGACCGGCGTTCGCTCTGTCCGGAGGTGAACAGCAGCGCCTTGCTTTGGCTCGCGTTTGGGCCTGTCGTCCCAGTTTGCTGCTGGCAGACGAGCCGACAGCAAACCTGGCACCGGCGGCGATGCGCGACGTGGAAAATTTGCTGCTGGCGGTCGAGGCGCTGGGCACCACGCTTGTGCTCACGACGCACAACATTGCCCAGGCCAAGCGTCTCGCCCGTCGGATTGTCTTTCTGGACGGTGGCAAGGTCGTCGAGGATCGACCCGCCGCTGAATTTTTTGCATCCCCCAATTCCGCTGCGGCGCGTACTTATCTCGCAGGAGAATCGTTATGAAACGGATCTCGCGCCGACTTGTGCTCTCTCTGTGCGCGATCTCGCTCGGTGCGCTGACATCGACGGCGTCGTTCGCGCAAGAGAGCACTCTCACCGTCGCGTCCACCACGTCGACCGAGCAATCAGGCTTGTTCGGCCATCTGCTGCCACAGGTGCAGAAGGCCACAGGAATCACCGTGAAGGTCGTGGCATTGGGAACAGGGCAGGCGCTTGACGTCGGTCGCCGCGGCGACGCGGACGTAGTCTTCGTTCACGATCAGGTTGCCGAAGAAAAATTCGTCGTTGAAGGTGCGGGCGTTGAGCGTATCGCCGTTATGTACAACGACTTTGTGCTCGTCGGGCCAGGTGACGACCCCGCCAAAGCGGCCGGCAAGGACATCGTTGGAGGGCTTAAAGCGGTGCATGCCAACAAAGCTGCATTCGTCTCACGTGGCGACAAGAGCGGCACTCATGCCGCCGAATTGCGCTATTGGAAAATGGCGAACCTCGACCCGGCGATAGAAAAGCAGGCCTGGTATCGCGACACCGGCTTTGGCATGGGGCCTGCACTCAATACCGCCGCCGCGATGAACGCCTACATCCTCGCGGATCGCGGCACGTGGCTGTCGTTCAAAAACCGTCAGAACCTGAAAATCATCGCTGAAGGCGATGCCAAACTATTCAACCAGTACGGCGTGATTCTGGTGAACCCGAAAAAGCATGCGCACGTGAAGGCGGAGGCGGGTCAGAAGTTCATCAACTGGCTGGTGAGCGCTGAAGGGCAGGCGACGATTGCGGGCTACAAGATCGGCGGTGAGCAGTTGTTTTTTCCGAATGCGGTGAAGCGGTAATTGTTGCGTCGGCGACACGTAGGGTGGGCACCCCGTGCCCACGCGTTTGCCAGTGGCGAGGCGGTGGGCATCGACTGCCCACCCTACCAACCGCGACGTAGATTGCAAAAGTGCGCGGCAGCACCACCGGTGTTGCAAACTGATACCTCACGCATTCTCAGTGAACTTGTTTCAGCCTGAGGCAGAATCAACGCACTAGATAACTACGGGGTCACCATGTCAGAACACAGTCAATTTGCCTTGCTCGGCGAGCGTCGCTTCGCGCCGTTCTTCTGGACGCAATTTTTGGGCGCGATGAACGACAACGTGTTCAAGAATGGCATGATCATTTTCATGGCGTTCGGCGGCATGACGTTGCGTGGGATGGATTCGAATTTGCTGGTGAATGCGGCTGGCGCTGTGTTCATCCTGCCGTTCGTGATGTTCTCGGCATTTGCCGGACAGCTTGCGGACAAGTACGAGAAAACACGCGTGATTCGCGGCGTGAAGATTTTTGAGATTGTGGTGATGGCGCTTGCGGCCGTGGGTTTCGTTACGGCAAACCTTGGCATTCTGTTCGTCTGCCTGTTCGCGATGGGTCTGCACTCCACGCTGTTCGGACCGGTGAAGTACGCGATCATGCCGCAGGCATTGCAACGCGACGAGCTCGTGGGCGGCAACGCGCTGGTGGAATCGGGCACTTTTGTGGCGATTCTAGTGGGTACGATTGTCGGTGGCGTGGTGGTTGCCATGAAACCAAGCGGGCCGATGTTTGTGGCGGCGGTGACGATCATTGTGGCCGTGATTGGCTATCTCGTGAGTCGCAGCATCCCCGCTGCCGCTGCGACCGATCCATCGCTCAAACTTAACTGGAATCCCTTCACCGAGACCGCGAACAACCTGCGCCTGGCGGCAAAAAACATCGTCGTCTGGCGTTCGATGCTGGGCATTTCTTGGCTTTGGTTTTATGGAGCGATGCTCCTGAATCAGTTCGCGAATATGAGCAAAGATGTGCTGGGCGGGAACGAGCAGGTGGCCACGTTGTTGCTCGCAGTATTTGCGGTAGGCGTGGCGGTCGGATCACTCATGTGTGAGCGTCTGTCGGGCAAAAAAGTAGAGATTGGTCTGGTGCCCTTCGGCTCCATCGGCATGAGCGTGTTCGCCATCGATTTGTACTTCGCCACCAAAGGCCTGCAACCGGTCGGTCAGAGTGGCGCGATGGAATTCATTGGCAAGTCGGAGCACTGGCGCGTCGTGTTTGATCTGTTCATGCTGTCGGTGAGCGGTGGTCTTTACAGCGTGCCGCTGTACGCGCTGATTCAGGAGCGCGCCGACGAATCGCATCGGTCGCGCATCATCGCGGCGAACAATATTATGAACGCAATTTTTATGGTGACATCGGCCGTGCTTGCGATTGCCCTGATCAAGTTTGCGGGCTTTGACGTGCCGAAACTGATTCTCACGATTGGCATTCTGAACGCGCTGGTTGCTCTCTACATCTACTCGCTAACACCAGAGTTTTTGCTGCGGTTTACCTGCTGGATTCTGATTTCGTTCGTGTACCGTCTGCGCGTCAAGGGCCTGGAAAATATTCCTGATAAAGGCCCAGTCATTGTGGTTGCCAATCACGTCAGTTACGTCGACGCTCTGGTTATCTCAGCCGCATGCCGACGCCCCATCCAGTTCGTGATGGATCATACGATTTTCAAAACACCGGGGCTCGCCTGGGTGTTCCGCCAGATGAAGGCGATCCCGATTGCCAGCGCCAAAGACAACCCGGCGATGATGGAGACGGCGTTTGATCGAGTGAACCAGGCGCTTGCCGAGGGTGAAGTCGTTTGCATCTTTCCCGAAGGAAAACTCACGAAAAACGGCGAGATGAACCCGTTTCGGCCTGGTATTGAGAGGATCGTTGCCGAGACCGGTGCGCCGGTTGTGCCGCTCGCGTTGCGTGGGCTGTGGGGCAGCTTTTTCAGCCGCACGGCGAACGGCGTAGCGTTTAAGCGCTTCCGTGGATTCTTCAACCGGATTGAGCTGGCGGGTGGCGCTTTGGTGCCTTCGGGGAATGTGACTGCGGCTGGGTTGGAGGCTACGGTGCGGGAGATGCGGGGAGAGATGCGGTGAGCCACCTGTGCTCCTTAGTCGCCAACCCCTCCGCCCCTTCGGGGCACCTCCCCTACTTCGCAGGGGAGGCATGTATCGGAAGTCTCTCCTGCGCAGTAGGGGAGATGTCACGAAGTGACAGAGGGGTAGTTAACAAAGCAAAATCATGTCGCAAAGTACCTATAGCCCAAAACTCATCGCGAATGCCCGCTCCCTGCGTCGTGACATGCCGCCCGCTGAGCGTCGCCTATGGTTCGACGGCTTGTCGATCTTGCCGCATAAATTTCCTCGCCAACGACCCGTAGGTTCCTACATTGTTGATTTCTATTGCGCGGCGGCGAAACTGGTCATAGAACTTGACGGTGCGACGCATGGTGATCCACATGCGCAACAGCGCGATGCGGCGCGAACCAAATACCTTGAGTCGGTGGGGCTTCAGGTGATTCGATTTACGAATGCTGACGTGATGACGAATCTTGAAGGTGTGGTGATTGAGATTGAGCGGGTTGTTAGAGAGCGCATAGCTAGGTGAGGCCGTGACCCCTCCGCCCTTCGGGCACCTCCGCAACGAAGCAGGGGAGGCTGGTAAGTCAGAAGTCTCCCCCGCTTCGTTGCGGAGATGTCACGAAGTGACAGAGGGGTTGCTCACACTACTAAAATCGTCGAATGTCTGGAAACACCCTGGGTCATCTCTTCTCCGTCACCACCTTTGGTGAGTCGCACGGGCCTGCTATTGGTTGCGTCATTGACGGCTGTCCGCCGGGCATGACGCTGTCTGCTGAGGACATTCAACCCGATCTGGATCGGCGTAAGCCGGGCACTTCGCGGCATGTCACGCAACGCAGGGAGGACGACACGGTTGAAATCCTCTCGGGCGTGTTCGAAGGCGTGACGACGGGTACACCGATCGGCCTGCTGATTCGCAATACGGATCAGCGCAGCAAGGATTACGGCAACATCGCGCAGACGTTCCGGCCGGGGCATGCGGACTACACCTACTGGATGAAGTTTGGCCAGCGTGATTATCGCGGTGGCGGGCGCTCTTCGGCGCGGCTGACGGCGCCGATTGTGGCGGCGGGGGCGGTGGCGAAGAAGTGGCTGGCCGAGCGCTACGGCGTGATTGTTCGCGGTTACTGCGCGCAGATTGGCGATGTGGTGATTCCGTTTGAATCGCACGACGACGCGGATGCTGGACCGGACACGGGCCCTTCGGGCAATCCTTTTTTCGCCGCGATTAAACCAGGCTCGCCAAAGCTCGCCGAGCTTGAAAGCTACATGGACGAACTACGCAAAAGCGGCGATAGCTGCGGTGCGAAGATTTACGTCGAAGCGGTCAATCTCCCGGTGGGCTGGGGTGAGCCGGTATTCGACCGGCTCGACGCTGATATCGCTCACGCGATGATGGGGCTCAACGCGGTCAAAGGCGTCGAGATCGGAGCTGGTTTTAGGAGCGTTACGCAAAAAGGCACCGAGCATTCCGATGAGATTCGCGATGGCAAATTCGCGAGCAATAATTCGGGTGGCGTGCTCGGCGGAATTTCGACGGGCCAGCCGATCACCGTCAACATCGCGATCAAGCCGACGTCCAGCATGCGTCTGGATCGGCAGACTATCGACAAACAGGGCAATCCCGTCACCATCAACACGCACGGCCGTCACGACCCTTGCGTGGGCATTCGCGCGACCCCGATTGCCGAGGCGTTGCTGGCGCTGGTGCTCATCGATCATGCGCTGCGGCATCGTGCGCAGAACGCGGATGTCGTGGTAGCCACACCGGTGGTAAAGGCGTCACCGCTCGTGCAGGCGGCCACTTGAGTCCACTACAAAACCAGCTCTACCGTCTCTCTTTCTGGCTCGCGCCGCTGGTGGCGTTGCCGTTTTGGTGGGGCGTGATGCGGGCGTTGCATGATCCCGCTGACGCTTGGTGGACGTGGTCGGCGGTGATTGTGATTCAGGGTATTGTGCCGCTGTTGGATGCGCCGTTCGGTCGCATCGTCACGCGATTTACCCGTGACGAGCAGGCCGCTCTCGGGCGCGACCTTCCGCTGCGGCTGGTGCCGTGGACGTGCGGCGTGGTGTGGCTGGCAACGCTCGCCTGGGCGATCATTGTCACCCCGCAGATCATGCAATTGCCGGTGCTGCATATCGTTGGCTTTGTGGTTTCGCTCGGCGTCGTCGGCGGCATTATGGCCATCAATGTGGGCCATGAATTGATCCATCGCAATCACAAAGCTGAGCGATTTTTTGGCGGCGTGCTGCTCGCCAGTGCGTGCTACGGCGTGTTCAAAGTGGAGCATGTGCGCGGACATCATTTGCGCGTGGGTACCCAGGCTGATCCGGCCACCGCACGGCTCAACGAAACGGTGTATGCCTTCGTGCCGCGCGCCGTCGTCGGCACCTTCCACCACGCCTGGCGCCTTGAGGCAGACCGCCTTGCACGGGGCCATCACACCGGATTTGCAAGCGTCGTGGGCAACGAGGCGTTGCAGTGGACGATGTTGAGCGTGGCCTTTGCGGCGGCTGCCGTGTGGATGAGCGGTTGGGCCGCACTTGTGGTGTTTTTGCTCGGTGGATTGATTGCGATTATTGAACTTGAACTGGTGGATTACATCGAGCATTACGGCTTATTGCGCGGCACCGATGCCAACGGCGCGGTGTTGCCGGTGCGCTATGAACATTCGTGGGATTACTCGGGTTGGTTTACCAATGCCTTGCTCATTAACTTGCAGCGGCACAGCGATCATCACGCCCACGGCGGCCGGGCGTTTGGTGCGCTGAACAGCCATCTTGAAGCCCCACAATTGCCTGCAAGTTACGCCACGATGATGAAAATTGCGCTCATTCCGCCTTTATATCGTCGGATCATCCATCCGAAGTTGGCGGCGCGCGATGCAGCAACAGCTTTTAGGCGTTAGTCCCGTGTGATGCGGGTTTGGAGCTAAGCTACGACAGTAGTCGACTTGCGCCATAAAAATGCGTCAAGCGCATTGTGGAAGCCGTTATAGCCGAAAGCTGATGCTGCATTTCAAGCGTCGGCCTGACCGTTCGCTGCGGTGCCAGTGCCGCATGTTGACAAGAACCGCTGGCCCGATATGGCGGATCAGGGGAGCGCTCAGGACGCAGCGCGCAACACCAGCACCGCGTTGGTTCCGCCGAACGCAAATGAGCTTGACAGCATCGTGCGCACGGCCACGTTGTCACGCGCGACATTGGCGACGTAATCCAGATCGCACTCCGGGTCGGGTGATTTCAGGTGCAGGGTGGGAAGTGCAACCTGATGCTGCATCGCCAGCAGCGACAACACACATTCAAGCGCACCCGCCGCGCCGAGCAGGTGCCCGTGTATTGCCTTGGTCGCGCTGATCGGCAGGTGGCGTGCATGTTCGCCAAACACCGTTTTGATGGCTGCCGTTTCAATCGAATCGTTGGCCTGGGTGCCGGTGCCGTGTGCGTTGATAGCGTCGATGTCTGATGGGGCAAGTGCTGCCGATTGCAGCGCTGAGCGCATGGCCGCGGCTTGACCGTCGATACTGGGCCGCGTGATGTGACCCGCGTCGGTGCTGAGCCCGTAGCCGATGATCTCGCCGTGGATCGTCGCACCGCGCGCGACGGCCGCGTCCCACCCTTCGAGCACGAGCATCGCCGCGCCTTCGCCGAGCACCATGCCGCTGCGATTTTTGGAGAACGGTTTGCACGACGCTGTTGGATCTTTCTCGTCAACGCTTGCCAGCGTGTGCAGCGCCTCCCACGCCTTCAATGAGCCGAATGAAAGCGGCGCTTCACAGCCTCCGGCGAGCGCCATGTCAATGCTGTTACTCGCCACGCGCAACCACGCCTCACCGATTGCGACCGCCGACGATGAACACGCCGTCGAATAGGTGAGGTTGGGCCCGCGAAAACCGTGCTCAATACCCATCCAGCCTGCTGGCGCGTTGTGCATGCCGAGCAGCACGGTGAACGGCTTGATGCGGTCGGACTGGTCGCCATAGAGCGTTTTGTAGCCGTCGTCGTTGGACTGCGTGCCTGCCATTCCAGTGCCGACAAAAACACCGGCACGCCCCAAATCTACGTCGCTAAACACGATGCGCGAATCAGCGAGTGCATCGCTAGCGGCGACCAGTGCGAATTGGCTGACACGATCAAGCATACGAAGCTTTGCGGCATCGAAATGTTGGGTGGCGTCGAACGATGACGTTGCGGCGAGCGGTGCAATCAATCGATGCGAGTAGGGTGCATCCAGACGATGAATGCCAGAGCGTCCGGCACAGGCGTTTCCGAACACCTCGGTGCTGTTGTTGCCGAGCGGTGAGACCACGCCGATGCCAGTGACCGCAACCCGTCTCATGACACTCGCGAAGGTGCCGTTCCAATATTTAGCGCCACCGCGTCGTGAGTTAGCGCCTGATCTTTCGCCGCCACCAGCACATCAATGTAACCCACCACATCACCGACGGTCGCCAGGGGCACCGGCTCTGTGGGCAGCGTAATGCCAAACTCGTCTTCAACGTTGAACAGCAGCTCGGCGAGGCCGAGCGAGTCGATGCCAAGCGTTTCGAGCAGCGTTGCCGACGTTAAAGATTCAGGCGTCGACGGATAGTCCTTGATCAGCATCGCGCGAAATCGGTCGAAAGTGGTGCTCATGGTGTGTCCTTGTGTTGCGAGTTAAGTGGCATGCGTGGCAAATGGAGAGGTAACACGCGGCAGTGAAGCCCGTACGTTGCGCACTGCCATCATTGCCATCAGGGCAGGGTCGACGGCTGAGCGTGTCTTGCAGCCCCACCGTGCGCCAGCGGTCAACAGTCCTGGCCACAGATGCGCCAGCGCCAAGAGCGGTGCTGCTGTTACGGGTCGCATCGCAATGTGCGCGAAGGTTGCGGCCAGACGCAGCCGACCTGCGAACTGGTGACGCCACTCGGTAGCGTAGCGTGTTGCAATGTCGCGCTGCCAAGTGGGGTTGGTCGACGCGTTGGGATGTCCTGCGCGCAGCAGATGCGCACAAAGTAGCCACGCTGACTGCAGCGCCATACTCATGCCTTCGCCGATGATCGGATGCGCTTCGCCCGCCGTGTTGCCAATGCGAAAAATTTCGTCGTCGCCTCGCAGGCGAATTCCTGGATTCAGCGGCCCGCTGGCGAGCCACGCCCCCTCGCGCGTGGCCCCGCGCAACGCATTGCGCACGCCTAAGATTTCGCGCATGAGCAGCGCCTCAACGACTTCTCCTGCACGTCGTCCTGATGAGGCGGCACGGCATGCATCGAGGCGATCACGCCGGATGCAGCAGGCGAGCGTCGTCTCGTCGGCATCGGCGACCACCATGCCGCCATACCCGCCGTTGAAGCACAACACAGGTAGTAATCCCTGGGGCAGCGAGGCACCGCGAAAATTGGCTTTAAATGCCAACAGGTCTGATCCGGCACGGGCCTTGTTTGTTGGCAGTGACGATGGACGCGCCGATGGCAGCGCTTCCCACGATCCGTGCGCATCGATTGCCACAGCGGCGTTCAGCGTTTGTGTGTCTGCTGAATCGACGGCGCGAAGCGATACCTGCCATGCCCCCGCGCTTCCAGCGATGCTCTGAACTGACCACGGTTGAAATATGTGGGCGCCCGCAGATCGCGCTTCCTCCAGCAACAGCGTATCAAGCGTTTCGCGACCCAGCGCACGCCCCCATGGATGGGTTAGCGACGACGCGGTCGGCAAATCAGCCACGACCTTGTCTTCACCCCGCATCAGCGCCACCTGTCGCAAGTCAGGCCCGGCAGCGGTGGAAAACGCGGTGCCAATTCCGAGCGCGTCGAGCAGCGGCAGATTGCTTGCGGCAACGCATTCGCCGCAGACTTTGCGGCGCGGAAACGGCTGCTTTTCTACCACTGCGACTGACCAGCCGGCACGCGCCAGCAAAATGGCGGCCGATGACCCGGCGGGGCCTGCACCAACGATCACGGCATCGAAATCGGTTGCCATCAATTCGCGCCGACGCGCTCTGCGCGGAAGCAGTGGCTGAACAGGCCCGCCGAATATTCAAGTGTTCGCCAGCCGTTGCCATCGGACGGCCATAGCCGCGTGAGTTCATGGTCACGGAAGCCCGCGCGCACGCTAAGCACGGCGTCCTCGCGGGTCACGGCGTTGGCGCCGATAGCGCCAATCAAGTGGCTGCCCACCAGCGCGAGCCTTGCGCGGCGTGGTTCACAGGCGAACAAGCGGTTGCACCGTGCAGCCATCGCATTCATCAGCGACTGGAGCGGCGCGCCGTCAAAATGATGCAGGAACAGGTTGGCAACGATCACGTCCCATCGCTTGTTTCGGCTGTCTGCCGCATCCGCCTCGGCTACCCAATCCATGACGTCCACAATTTTTTTCTCTACCGTCCAGCCATAGTTTGCGTAACGTTCTACCGTTGCCGCATCCACCAACGATTGCCGATCCAGCAGCGTGATTTGAACGCCAGACCAGGCCGGTGCCAGCGCTGCGGCCACACCCAGCATGAGGCTGCCATCGCCAGCCCCCAGTTCAAGAATTCGCAGCGGCCTTGCAGTGCTACGAAATCGCGTCATATCAATCAGCGCCCTCAGCAAAATGGCGCGCGTGCCCATTACCCGATGCACGCGCTGCAAGTCACGCCGAGAACGCATCGCCGCAGGATCATTTTCTGCCAGTCCGTCAAGCGTTTCGGCGGCGACAATTCGCTGCATCATCACTGCACCTTCAGTAACGCACCGTGGCAACTAAATCCGGCACCGAACGAGGATAGCCACCACCAGCCACCCGGCGCGTCGTCGGCGAGTGCCGCTTCGAGCACAAAATAGACGAAGGCACTGGACAGATTGCCATATTCGCGAAGCATCGCCGCGCTGTAGCGAAAGTCCTGCGCATTGAGGTCAAATTCACGCGCCAGAGCAAGCAGCACGTCGCGTCCGCCCGCGTGCATGATCCACGCGCTGACATCGCCTGGGCCGAGCGCTGCACGACCCAACACGGTGTCAAGAACACGGTGTGCATAATCCGCCGCCAGCGTAGGCACTGCGCGGGTGAGAATGTTGCGCAGCATGCCGTCTTTGTGTTCGAACATCAACGCTTTGCGCTCGGCCGGATTGATGAGGGACGCGCTGTCGGTCCACTCGATCCGACGTCCGCTTGGTGCGGCGTGTCGCGACAGCACGGCAGCGCCCGCGCCGTCGCCAAACAGGCACGCACTGATCAACACGCCTGGGTCGTTGTCAAGATACATCGCCGCGCTGCTGACTTCGACGCAAATGGAGAGTACGTTGTCGCATGTGCCTGAAGCCAGCAATGCGCGACCGAGTTGCAGATTCGGAAGCGCTGCTGCGCATCCCTGGCCGACGAGATCAAACGCCTGCACGTCGCCACGCAATCCGAGTCGCTCAATCACGTGCCCGGTCAGGCCGGGGCACAGATAGCCGGTGCAGGTGCTCACCACGACGGCGTCGATGCTTTGGGCATCAAGCCCGCTTTTGGCCAGAGCACGTTGGCCCGCCTTCGCGGCCAGTACCGGTGCATGCGTCAGAAAACGCTTTGATAGCGTGTTTGGGTCAATCGCAAATACCTCGTCTAGCGAATCTACCGCGAGACGACGCGCCTCAATGCCGTTATCCCGTTGCAGCACGGTGCGTGCGATGAAGTGTGAGCGTGCATCCAGTCGCGAGAACCAGTCGGATTTATGAAATGCTTCGAGGCACTCCGCTTTCGTGTAGCGCGCATCGGGCGTGGCGGTCCCGATCGCGCGGACGTGCATTTGCTCGCGTGCGGGGACTGAAGAAGTCGTCACGCGACGTGCATGCAAAGCGCTAGCCGTGGCTGACTTGTTAAGTGACTCATCGTTGACTGACTCCTGTTTCTTCCGAATATTGGCGTCATAGCTTTCTCAAAAAAAGGTTTCAACGGTGCCGCAACAGCGTCAAAATTATGCGTGTTCGACGATTGTTCGTCAGTGCGCAAACGCACATAGCAAAGCCCCGTGCATGGCAAGTCGTGAACGAATGTGACCTACTGCCGAACTATCAGCTTCTGTGTCAACGCCCTATTTGATAGGGGCTTGAGTTTGTTTTCTGGCCAAAGTCGACTATTGGCAAAAAAGCGAGCTAGCCCCAGTTCAGCGGGGCCTGGAGCTAAAAGTTGAAGCCATCTTGTATCAACGTGAAAATTGCGTAAGCCCCACGAAACACGTCGCAAGCGATAATCAAGGAAAGACCAATTCATCCACAAGGGACGGACGACATGCGACTGATACTTCTCGGTGCCCCGGGGGCGGGCAAAGGCACGCAAGCGAAGTTTATTTGCGAAAAATTTGGCATTCCACAGATCTCGACGGGAGACATGCTGCGCGCTGCCGTGAAGGCGGGCACACCGCTCGGGATTGCGGCGAAAAAAGTGATGGATTCCGGTGCGCTGGTGTCGGACGACATCATCATCGACCTGGTCAAGGAACGTTTGAACCAACCCGATTGCGCTGGCGGTTATCTGTTCGACGGTTTTCCGCGCACGATTCCGCAAGCCGAGGCGATGAAGGACGCGGGTGTTGCACTGGATTACGTGCTGGAAATCGCTGTACCGGATTCAGCCATCGTTGACCGCATGAGCGGGCGCCGCGTGCATGTGGCGTCGGGCCGCGTCTATCACGTCACCCACAACCCGCCGAAAGTCGCCGGTAAGGACGACGTGACCGGCGAAGATTTGATTCAGCGCGACGATGACAAGGAAGAAACGGTCAAGTTTCGCCTCAAGGTCTATCACGATCAAACCGAAGTGCTGCTTGGCTACTACGGCGATCTCGCGAAGGCAGGCGCTGCGGATGCGCCCAAGTACAAACGCGTTGACGGCGTTGGTAACGTCGAAGCGATTACGGCGTCGGTGTTTGCGGCGGTAGCGTAACTGCGTTCATGGCGGAGTTATTTCTTCGCGAAGTCTTCAAGGCTGTAGACCGCGACGACGGACTTGCGGGTGATTGGTTTGATCAACACGCTTTGTCCGTCGGAATTACCGTTCACCACTAAAAAGTGATTTTTGCCCGCATCGTCGGGCAACAGCAAACTATGGTGAACGAGGCTGCCACCCTGCACCAGCATGTCGCCGGGTTTCGGCTCCGCACTCTCCACAGAAAAAGCACGCTTCTTGATGCCCACGGGTGGCCCGCCGAACGGCCACCGCGTCGGAACGCCTGCCTGAATCCAGCACCACGTCGCAAAGATGCCGCACCAATGCATGCCGCCTTTGTTCGGGTCAGCGATGTTCGGGATCCGCCAGTTGTTGCCGCGCACGCCGTCGAGATGAGTGATTACTTCGATCTGACCGGCGATCTTGATCTCGTTGGTTTGTCGCCAGAAATTCGCGTTCACGCCGATCACGCTCTCGTCGTAGTAACGCTTCAATCGCGGCCATCCAAAGCGCCAGCGTTGCGGCGTACGAGTGACCGCTTTACCCAGCGGTGGCAACACAATCGCATCCGGCACTACAGGTAATGATACAAAGTCGCTGACGTTGGAAACTGGCAGCGCCTCAGCCAGCGCGATTTTCAGCACGGCCTCACGAAATGGCTCATCGCGCCACGCACCGAGCCCCGCCGGATGCGTGCCACCGGGCAGCAGCGCCTTGGTCAATTCATCGAGCATCGCCCAAGATTGTGGCCCAATCACACCGTCGACGACGAGCTTGGCGTTCTTCTGAAATTCAATCACGCGTATAGTTGTCTTTCGACCGAAGACTCCGTCTTCAATTAACCGTGCAATCAAAGTTTGCGGGATCGTGTTGAGCAGCAATTGCATTGCTGCAACGTCAGGGCCCACGGCTCCTTGTTTAAGTGTGCGCACTGCTACCGTTTCTCTTTTTTGGAGTTCAATCTGTACTGGACGTAATAGCCGGTCTACCTGCGACATCGGCGTCATCGGCGGTCTGCTCACGCTCGAAGTGTGAGGTGCGGGAGCGATGAGTCTGGACGGCAGCGGGGCCACGAGTCATTGATCCCGGCGATCCGGGATCGCTCGTTCGCTGCCAAACACCTCCTCGTACGCGGAGAATGTCGTGGCCCGCTGCCATTTTTCGTCTATCTCTGACCACAAACAGGAGAGCACCTATGAGTTACTTCCCGCACAAAAAACTTGCGCTGCGAACGCTGTTCGCAAACCTCGCACTGATTGCTGCCAGTGCCAATGCCCAGACCGCCGTTCCCACCGGCGACTTGAAGGGGTTGACCGACCCGCCAGGAGTCAAGCGGTATGCGGGCGCGGTGCTGGTTTATCGCGACGACGTTGCCTACGATGAGCTCAGGTTTCCATCGGCCAGGGTGCGTGATGTGGCGGAGACTTACCCCGCACTGGCGCGCTCCGGCAAGCGGGTCGCGTTGCAATACACCCTACCCGCTGCGCGCTCCGCGCTTGAAGTGATTCGGAACTATCAGCAGCAGGCCCGCGCCGATGGCTTTCAGCCAGTGTTTGAATGCGCCGGAGACACCTGTGGTGCTGGCAGTGGTCAACTGAAATACTCCGTCGTTGCGGCGATCATGCCGACGCGCTTTTTCGACCAGATTGGAGAACAGAGCGCTGCCGCATGCGGTGCCTACTACGTCACCACGATTCGCTATGCGCTGATGGAGAACAAAGCCACGGGCGCGACGCTCGCCGTTGCCGCATCAAATCCGGAAATTTCTTCGAGCTACTGTTCGGACGCTTTCAAGCAGCAGCTTACGGTTTGGGTTTCGCGCGTCGAACCGCAAGCGCGTGAGCAGCAAATGGTCGCACTATCTGCCAGCGACATGGCTAAAAGTATTGATGCGGATGGTCGCGTCGCGCTGTACGGCATTTACTTTGATACCGGCAAGGCCGACATCAAGCCCGAGAGCAAAGCATCGCTTGATCAAATTGGCGAGCTCCTCAAACAGCGTGCGGACCTCAAGCTGCACGTCGTCGGCCATACCGACAACGTTGGCGCAGTTGAGTCGAACATGGCGCTGAGCAAGCGTCGTGCTGAATCGGTAGTCACCGCGCTCTCCAGTAACTACGGCGTCAATCACGCCCGGCTCACAAGCAACGGCTTCGCCAGTCTGGCACCGGTGAAAACGAACACCACGGAAGAAGGTCGCGCGAAAAATCGTCGCGTGGAGCTAGTTTTGCAGTAGCCGTCACGAAGCTCACGAATTGGCGGTTTACAAGCTCGACATAAATGGCACGCGCCAAGGCTTTGCGCGCGTGCATAGATAATTTTTCTACCGCATTTTCGACAGCCCGCACAGCGTTTTCGTCATTGCGTCGACGAGCATCTGCATACGCAAGCAGTGTGTCAATCTGCGCTTGCGGGCGAACGATTTCAAACAATATTGCTCTACTTGCGGCGCTTCTATTGACCGCAGCCGAAGTGTCAAACTCAATATCGTACGGCGCGCGTTGCGGCCACAGCAGCGAAGCGTGCCCTGGAAACTCACTCTCAGCGGCGAGTTCGTGCACGCGAAAGCGTTTGTTGAGTAGTGCAAGAAAAAGCTGATGTGGTTTCGCCGGTCGTTCACATCCCCAAACGCTTCTCAATCGCCGCCAGTTTCTTCTGCATGGTTGCGTTCAATTTTTCAAGCGTACCGATCTTTGCGTCTTTGTCTTTCATCATTTGATGCAGCCCTTGAATGGCGGCGAGCGCCACGCCGTCAGCGTCCACTGTGGCGATAGATTTGTCGCTGCCGCCCAACCCGAACGCCTTGTGAAAGTCTTGCGCCATCGGGCCGATATGGCGAGTGGTGTTGTCAGTTTTGTACGCCCAGCTCGTGATCGGCATCGCCAGCACTTTGCGCAACACGCTACGCGGATTAATCGACTGAATCGCCGTCTTCACCGCGCGATCACTGCTGGGGTTGAACGTCGCGGCGTAGAGGTGGCCGGCCGCAGTCGTGGCAACAGCCGTGTCGCGCAACGCCATCTGCACCGAGCCGGTGCTGCCCGGTGCGCAAAAGGCGTTGTCGTGCGTACCGCCCTTGTGCCAGCAGAAATTGCTGTTGGATCGGAAGTACGCCGTGGCCGTCTGCACGCCGATGCCGAACTCGTCGGGCGTGGTGGCGCTAGTTCCCCACAGATTGATCATCTGCCGGGTTTGCATCCCGAAATACAGGCGCGTTGGCGGGCTCAGGTGAACACCACCTGACGAGCGGATGACGAATTGGTTGGCGGCAGTGGGGGCGATGAGGCTGGTAGTTGAGAAGTCGCCCCATACGAAGGAGCCATCAAGGGTGGCTGCGGCGTAGCGGCCAGCCGCGAAACTGAATTTGCCATCAGCCCGATTGCCTTCGCCGCCCGGGATCGTAGAACCCTCTCCGTACGCTTTGTTGCTAAAGCCGCCGCCAACTGCGCCAGCTTTAGCTGCGGCGTTATTGACGCCACCAGAGATCGTGCCCAGCTGACCGAAAACTTCATTGCCGATGCCGCCGCCGATTACAGCTCCGTCGACAACCCCGAAATTGTTTTCGATGAGGTTGGCATACCCGCCAGAGATCGTACTTCCCGCACCATTAGCTCTGTTACGGCAGTTTCGAGTGAAGTCACCGGTGGGTGGGTTGAAGCAAGTGCTGCTCTCGTATCCGCCGCCAGCCACGGTAACGGCCGGTCCGAATGCCTGGTTAAGCGCCGAACCGTTGATTACAGTCGGTGCATTTAAATAACCGGAGACTATGAGCTTGCTCACGCGCAACCCGTGCCCTCCAGCGATTTCCAAGCTCACGTTCTGTCCCCCCGACGCCACCTTCAAATCAAACGCATCATTCGTCCCCAACACCGCTGCTGAGCCGAACGAATTGCCACCCTTTACAAAGGCGTTTGTTGCGCCGCACCCCGCCAGTAAAAAACTCTGCACCGCAACAGGCGTGTTGCGCGTTCCGCTGCCGAGCGCGAGGCCGTTGGTGAGCGCGCTGCCACTCATGCCTGCGAGCTTGCGGCTGATGATGGTGGCGTCGGCCACTGTCATCGTCGGATTGCCAGTGATGTTGAGCCCGCAACTTGGGCAATTGATCGACGCTTCCACGGTGGGCGCATCGACCGCCGCGATCCCGCTATTAGCCACCAGAGGCGCGCCCGTGAGGCCAAGCGCATAACGGGTGAGCACCAATCCTTCGACCGCCAGCGACGAGTTACCGTCGTCAAAAGGACACGTTTGCGCGCTGATAGACGTGGGCAGCCAGAATAGCGTGCCCACCAGCATGATCACCGTAACTGCCTGACGTCGTTGCAATGAAGTAAACATAACCCAGCACCTCCGTTTGAATGTTGACGAATTCACCGTCCTTCAAGCGATAGACGCAACGCGAGGAAATGTCCGACATTTCCAGCGGGGAGCGCAGCGTTTGCCTCGCCGTCTGGACCAAGAGCGTTCACCGCCCGACCTGGTGCTGCCTTTGCCCTGTCTGGCGAGCGTCAGAGGCGCAATGTCGTCAAGTCGACTGAGTGCTTTAGTGGGACGACCGATGCGCAGCCGCAGCTTCGCAAGTTACAGTTTCGCGTCCAGCGACGATTCAGCACCCGGGCTCGCAAGGAGTTAAGGTGTCAATCGCGCCAGGCTCAATGGCAACGGCTTCGCCCGTCTGGCACTGGCGAGACCCAACACGACCGAAGCGGGTCGCGCAAAAAATCGACACGTGGAGTTGGTGTTGCACTAGTGAGCATGCGGCCATCGCAGGCCGGAGCAATGCGGCGACGACGTTGTATCGTCGCCTAAGCGTTTAAGGCAATATTGTGGTCATCCCGCACTGCGTGACCAGATAGTCGCGCACCAGAGCCCAAGTGTTCCGCGTTGCACCCACGCCGATAGCGCCGGTGGTCACCGCGCTGCCCGTCAAGCCAGCGGATGCGCGCGCCAGCAGCAGACCGTCGGTGGTCGGCAGCACTTTGCCATCACCATCAATGTCCATGCTGCAATTGCGACCCGGGTTGGCGCGGTTGTCGAAGCGGATGACGCGGCCCTGACCGGCGCCACCGGTACCGCCGGCAGTAAATCCCATTGCGATCACTTTGCCGCTATTTTGCTGACCTAGCGCGACGCCTCTGACGGCCGTTGCCCCGTCAGTGACGCTGTTAAAGTCGAATAGTTCTTGCGCCCAGTTGGCATCGCGGCTGCCGTCCTCGTTGTAGCGGCGCACTATGAAGAAATTGAAGTTTGCTCCGATGAACTGCATCAACATAAGCATCTTGCCGTCGGGTTGCATGAATATCCGCTGCACTGAAAATTCTCCATCGTTTGCCGGTTCGCGAAGCGTTGAGCTGCCGGTCGGGACTTTAGCGCCCAGATAATACGTTCCAGGTGTGAACTGAGTTGCGTTGGGCGCACCCATCCGAAGCGCGCAGGGAACGACGACCGTAGAGCTTGCGTTTTTGCACTCACCGGCGAACACGAATTCGCCATTGGCTTGCACGACCATATCAGCGACGTTGTCGTCCGTGCTACCGCCGCTCATTTGCGGCAAAGTCAGAGGCTTGATGGCGCTACCGGTGAAAGGCTGATCGATGGAGCCATCCGCATTCAGGCGGGCGACGCAGGCGCGAAACAAATTCGTGACGTCCAGTTTGCAATCGCCACCCAGGTAGATTTTGCCGTCGGGCGTAAGCGCGATACGTTTCACGCGATCAACGGCCGAAGTGCCGTTGACACCCAGGAAGGTTCGAAGCGACGTCGCGCCACCGAATGTGCTGTCAGGGTTTCCGTCGGGCAATAGTCGTGCGGCACAAAACCTGGCATCCGTCCCGTTGCTGCTGCATTGACCTGCGACGACGATTTTTCCGTCGGGCTGGATCGCAATCGCATTTGCGGAACTATCGCCGTTGGTCGACGGTGACGGTGAGATGTTCTGAAAGCCGACTGCGAAACTGGTGTCAGAGCTGAAATCCGCGTTGAAACGAACCGTACAGAATTGGGTGACGGTACCCATTGTTGAGTATATGCATGGTGCTGTGACAACAATTTTTCCATCGGGCTGGCGCGCTATGGCTCCGCTCGCGCTCGCGCTCACGCGATTGACCGGGGTTGAATGGACGGACAAGGTGACACCATTGCCACCGGCACTCCAGACCACGAGACAAAACCGCGACCCGGCTGGCGACGCGCCAACGGCAACACAGGTTCCGCCCGCCACGACACGATCATCCGGCAACACAATCGAATCATGCATCCGAAACTGCTGCGCCGTAATCGACGGAAATTGGCCGTAGGCAAGCCCGCTATAAGGACCGTACGTTGCGATGTCTGGCGCGCCGGACTGCGGTTGCGCCCAGCTGGCTGCGCTGAGGCACAGAGCGAGGACGGCGATGAGTGAGCCGATAGTGCGACATACACGGTGGTTCGAGCGAAGGTGTGAAGTGCGCGTTAGAAACATGAAAATCCTCTTACAGGTGAGGGAATGATTAACCCCGGGGGCTGCACGCGATACCAATGCACCGGCTCGCGTTCAGAGGAACAAACGAAATTGCGGCGATTTCCCGACATTTCCCGGTGTTTTGCGTTGTTTCGGGCGCGAGCCAAAGCCAACCGCCCGTCGTGACGACCCGGTAGCGCCTACAAACTCGCTAGAAGCGGTAGTCGCCAGGGCGTGGGCCGTGCGCGGAGGTAGGCCGTATCAACGGCGTCCTCGGCAGCGCGAATGGCCTGTTTGTTACCGCTGAAGCACGCGTCAACGTAGGCGAGCAAGGCGCCAAACTGCGGTGGCGGGCCACCTGACTGCGCGAAGATGCTGCGGCTTTGCGCGGCGGATGCCGCCGCCGCAGTGGTGTCGAAACTACATTCATAGAGCGCCCGTTGCGCCCACAGCGTTGCGACGCGCGGCGTCGAATCTTCGCGGGTTTCGCGATGCCGCTTGAAGCGCGGCTCCAGTAGTGCGACGGCCTGTTTGGCCTCGCCCGTGCCGAAGGCAAGCGCGGCCGCCGCCCGCTCGATTTGCGCCAGCCGTTCGCGGTTGGCAACGCTCGCCCGGCTCGCATCGTCGCGCGCGAGCGCCACCGCGTCGCGCGCCAGATCGATGTGTCCCATAGCCAGCGCGGTATCGGCCGCAGCACGATACGCGTTACTGCGCGCTTCGCCGGGCTGCGGCAGCTCGGTCGCAATCGCGGTCATGAGTCGTTCCAGTTCTGCTCGTGCGGTGCTAGCGCCACCCGTCAAGCCAGATCTGGGAAGCTGCGTGTGAATGGCCGTATCGCGCAGCACCACGAGATCGTCTTCAATGCGAGCGGCCGGATCGATACCCTTTTGCGTCGCGTTTGCTGCGGCGCGGGTGCGCACGAGCTGCGCTGACTCCGCAAAGCGACCTTCGGAGCTGGCGAGCGTCGCCCGCAGTTGTTCGCTTCGGCGTGCGATTGGATTGGGGCCGCCCAAAAGCTTGATTGCCGCGGCTGAATTGACTCGCAGCCGCTGGTCAGTGCCGTCTGTTTTTCCGAGCCGAATCCGCATCGCCTCAAGGTTGTTGCGCTGAATCAGCGCGTCTCTCGCAGAGACACCACCGAGCGAGATCAGCAGCGCGAAGTCTTTCTCGTTTGCCGCGAGCGCGGCTTCGGCTTCGCGCCACAGGTCGAGCCTTGTGTAGACCACGGCGGTGTCATTAACGATGTCCAGTCGCTTGGCCACATCGTTCGGGTAGAGTGAGCGCAACAGTTCGGTGCCCTCAGCGAGCAATGCACGCGCTTCTTCTACGCGCCCCGCGTTGGCGTATTGCACGGCCGTGTTCATCAGCAGGGTGCCGTACGGTTCACTGCGCAGACCATAGTACTCAACCGTCAATGGTTTGAGCGTTTCATATTGGCGTAACGCCTCTTCGTGCCTGCCGAGCCGCTTGAGCATCGACGCATAATTTTTGCGCGCATCAATCGCCCGCTCGGTCTTAAGCTCTGCCGTTTGTTCAAACCCACGCAGCAGTTGCTCATACTGCGCGAGCGATACGGTGTCGCGGTTCAGCGTATTGTTGGTATCGGCCAGGCGCTCCAGCAACAGCGATTTCGTCTTCGGGTCGTCCTTGAATTTTTCGTCGAGGTCTTTCTCGGACTGCTCCAGGAGCGCAATCACGGTGGGCCATTTGCCGCCATGGTTGTCCGGACTTGCGCTTTGAATCAACTCGCCCAGATAGTCGGCGACTTTGCTGGCGCGAGCCGCTTCCTGCTTTGCCAATGCCGCGGCCTCGGTGGCGCGCAGAGCCGCTGCGACGGCTTCGCTGCGCTGCCAGAGACTGACGGCGAGACCGATAACCACCGCCGTGGCCGCGACACCACCCAGTCCCGCCAGCGCCCAGTTGCGACGCAGCCACAGCCGCGCGCGATAGTTCCGATCTTCCGCGCGAATGGAAATCGGCGACCGTGTGAGCCACGCATCCAGATCGGTGGCAAATGCGGCAGCCGTCGCGTAGCGCTCGATGGCGGATTTGCGCAACGCCTTGGCGATGATGGCGTCAAGATCGCCGCGCAACTGCCCGCTGTCGGTAGCGGGCGCAATCGCGTCGCGCGCTTCGCTTGACCCGTCGCCAGGCGGAAAAACAGGCGCAGACGCGCGTGGCGCTTCGTCGTGAACGATTGAGTATTCCAGCGCCGTGCGATTGGCGCTGGCTGCGAACGGGCGTTGCCCGGTAAGCAGATGAAAAAGCATCACCCCCAGCGAGTACACATCACTCGCGGCGACCGTGGGTTCGCCCAGAATCTGCTCGGGCGCTGCGTATTCAAGCGTCAGGCCGCGCCCAGTCAATTGAGTGAGGTTCGAAGACGTCTCGTCAACGCTGGTGTCGTCAATTGCCGCAGCGATGCCAAAGTCAAGCAGCTTGACCGTTCCGCCGGGCGTGACGAGCACATTGCTGGGCTTTAAGTCGCGATGCAGGACGAGCTGACTGTGTGCGTGCTCGACGGCGCGCGCGATGTCTCGCACCAGCCGCACGCGCTCGGCGAGCGTGTTTGTGTGTTCCGCTGCGAATCGCAACAACGGCTCTCCTTCAACCAGCTCCAGCACGATGAACGCCTGTCCATTGGCAATGCCGGCGTCGAGCAGACGCGCGATGTTCGGGTGATTGAGCCGCGCCAGCACCGAGCGCTCACGGGCGAAACGGGCCGCCAGCCGGTCGGCGGGCAGATCGCTGCGCAGGAGTTTGATCGCGGCCGTGCCCTGAAACAAACCGTCGCTGCGCAGCGCACGCCAGACCTCGCCCATGCCGCCGGCACCGAGTTTTTCGACAAGCGTCCATGCGCCGAACCGTGCCCCAGCGCTGTTGGGCGTTTCCTGTTGGGCGGGGAGGGCGAGTGCTTCGCTCAACAGAGCCGTGAACGGTGCCGAATCGGCGGTACCGATGCTCGTTTGTGACGCATCGATGGCGGGCAGCAAGCGCGCGAGTTCCGCGCCCAGTTCGGCATCGTCAGCCGTCACGGTGGCCAGAAACTGGGCTCGTGCCGCAGCATCCATCTCGTAGGCAAGATCCAGCAGCGCGGATACGCGGGGCCAGGACTCGCTGCGGACGTTGAAGGGAGTGGTCATCAGGTGATAGACGGAAAAGGCGCGATTTGCCGACTTGGTGGCGAAACTATCGGCTCAACCGGGAGCGTTGCCGAGCGCCTGAGCCAGTAGTGCACGCGCCTTCGCCAGATCGCGGTTGATCGTGCGTTCAGTGACGCCGAGCTCGACGCCAACTTCTTTACAGGAAAGCCCGGAGAACGCGTGCATCTCGACGATTTGATACAGCCGTTCGTCGAAGGATTTGAGCTGCTCGAGCGCACGATCCAGATCAATCAGATCGGTGTTTTCCATCCACACAGCGGGCGCGGCATCCGCGTTTGACATCGTGAGCAGCGTGACGCCGCCACCGCGTTTGCCGGCATCACGCTCGCGAATGAAATCGATGACGATGGAGCGCAACACCTTGCCAACGTAGGCGAAAAATTGCAGACGTGTTGTGCCCTGCATAGATTCGCGCTCAGCCATCCGCATGAAGCCTTCATGCACGAGCGCGGTGGCGTTGAGC
>JBBRVM010000002.1:0-28106 GCA_038246865.1 Burkholderiales bacterium | reverse complement strand
TCTGGAGCGATGCGCCGGGCAGCATGGAGACCACGTCGGCGCGCCGCGCGCTGCAACGTGAACATGCGCGCCGCCTCGCCACTGCGATCATGCGTCCAGGTGTAGGCGTCGCCAGCGGTGACGCACGCGCGCTGCATCGGTCGACGGCAAAGGCATTGCTCGCGAGAGCACAAACCGGCAAAGGCAACACCCGCCTGTCAGCGCAAACGCGCGCCCATCTCGATGAGATTGCCGACACGCTGGATGCTGCGCTCAAGGCGCAGGCGACGCGCGTCGTTGGCTAGCGCTCCGCTGGCGGCAGTTGGTGTTGAGCAGCTAGCAAAGCTGCTTGTGCCGCCTCGTCAATCGGTCGATGCTTGACAGTGGTGGACGGGGGGTAGTGCCCGAGAAAATTACCGCCCTTCCAGTTTCTGGCGGGACGAATTGGCCTCGGGACAAAACCGCCGCCGCAGTTCGGGCAAATATTGCCGAGCACTGCGTCAACGCAAGCCTCGCAGAACGTGCATTCGAATGAGCAGATGCGTGCGTCAAGCGCGGCCGGTGGCAGCGCTTTGCTGCAGTGTTCACAGGTGGGACGAAGTTCGAGCATAAAGGCGCTCCCTCACACTCCGGTCAAGAAAAAAGTCTAGTGAGCACGCGCCGCCACCGGGGACGGGTCAAGCCAGTCAGCCGCTTTGCGCAAGCCGCGCACGACAGGGCAAACCAATGAAACATAAGTTGCGTGGGCGAACGTTTGCGAATTTGACGCCATCGATTCGGCATGTTGACCGACGCGAACGACGCTCTCGTCGCCTAGCGCTTCGATGACGACCTGACCATGTCGGCAAGGGATGGCGACCGATTCGCCGCTTTTAACGAAAAAGTCCTGTTCGCTGCCCGATACGGTGACCCAGAGCGCGCCCGACAATGCCTCAACGCTTTTCACCTGCGCGGCCTGCAACGCGAGCGCGCGGCTTTTGCCGAGTGTCCAGTCTTGAGTGGCGAGGGGGAATTGGATTGTGTTCATGGCTGTGTTCCTTGCGGACTAAAAATAAAAAATGTGTGCTCCTTGGGTGCTATTTAAGAGGGATAATTCCTCCCTGTACAACGCATTGATTGCAGTCGAGACTGCACATAACGCATGCAAACACCGCATTTAGCCTCCAGAAGTCGTCCACTCACACTCGCCGGATTACGCGGATTCGAAGCAGCAGCGCGGCTCGCGAGCCTGACGGCGGCGGCAAACGCGCTCTCGCTTACGCAGTCAGCGATTAGTCGTCAGGTGCAGGGGCTGGAGGAGGAATTAGGTGTTTCACTCTTCGTTCGCAAGGCGCGCGAGATTGCGCTCACGCCGTCTGGGCGCGAATTTTTGCCTCTGGTGCAGCGCGTGCTGGCCGATCTCGACAATGGTGTGGAGCGCCTGCGCCGGGATGTGAATTCACCGCGCGTGTCGGTGACCACGATGGCGTCGTTTGCGTCCCTCTGGCTCATTCCGCGTTTGCAGGGCTTTCGCGCGCTGCGCCCCAACGCCGACATTGAGATCGGCGCGACGGATCGTCTGATTGATCTGGAAACGGAGGACGTTGACGTCGCGATTCGCTATTTGCGGGCTGAAGCCGCGCCGCCCTGTGCAACGCTACTGATCAATGAAGTGCTGTTTCCGCTAGTGAGTCCGACTTACCTGAAGAGTGCGCCGCGACTGAAGCAACTGGACGATCTTAAATTGCACACGCTGATCGAAGGATCGGCCGGTGGACCCGCCGAAATCCGCTCGACTTGGCCGAGCTTCTTCGAGGCAGTGGGTCAGCCCGAAATCAAGGGCCGCTCGCAGATCAAGTTCGATTTCATCATGCAAACGTTTCTCGCCGCGCAAATCGGGCAGGGCGTTGCGCTCGGCCGAACCTACGGTGCCGATGTGTTCATGTCGGGCGATCTGGTGCGCCCGATCGAGGTCGCGGTGGCGACCGGTGCTGGCTGTTATCTCGTGGTGTCAGAGCGTGCGAAATCGCGCAGCGAAGTGCGCGCGTTTGTCGAATGGATTCTGGCGGAGAGCAAGAAATTCAACGCCGAGCTCGATGCGTGGTTAAAGCGCAGTGGTGTATTTCCCGCAAAGCGGCAGAGCAGGAAATTGTAGAAACGGATTGTGGGGCGGCAATAGCTGCGATGGTTGGCGTGTCAATGCGGTCCGCGGCTTTCGCTGCTCTTACAACTACCGCGCGCTACTTCACTCCCGCGAAGGTGCGCACCACACGACACCCTCTCCGACGTAGCCGTAGTTCATCAGGTGAGAGTACGTATCGGCGTTTTGCGTGTAGCGATGGGCGACCACACCGGGATGAAACAACTGATAGACCGGCGAGCTGCCGAGGGGGCAGGCGCCGTTGCGCGCGGAGAGGACGTAGAACCTCGGGTTGAACGGTGTATCGCCGCAGGTTGCCGAGTCCAATCCCCACTCCGTGACGAGCCTTGCGCAGGTCGTTGCCGACACGGTCGCATAGCGGCCCGCAAGCGGTGCCGGGTAGGGCAGGATGTAGAGGCGCTGGAACAGCGGATCGGTGGGTGTCGTCTGCTCAGTGCTGCTGGAAAACAGGTACGCCAAGAACGCGCCTGCGCGTTTGCCTACGAACGTACCAACCTCCAACGCAACAACATCAATCAGATTCCCCGCGCACTCTATCCTGGGCTGGAGTCCGATGGCTGTGCGGTTAGGTTCAGACGCTGTCCTGCCCGCTACCGGGAACTGTGCCATGCAAAGGCCTTGTTGCGACTCACCGGGAAGTTTCTTCACCTCTAAATTAACTTGGCCTGCCTCGACTTCGTAGGAGTCCGCTTCGACTATCTGTACCGGGGTGTAAATTGTCCGCCGTTGGTGGCGGTCAGCGCCACACGCACCTGATAGTTTCCGGCAGGTAGTCCGTTAATCCGAATGCTCCGCTCCTGTTGAGGTGTGTAGACCGTACAAGTCCCTGCGTTCAGGTGTGAAATTTGCACATTGAGCATGCTTCCGCGCAGCGTTACGTCGGCAAAGCCGGGGAAATCCGACAAACAATACGACTTCGTGAACCGAGCCTTGATCGTGAACGGGCGATAGCTAGCCACGTCACTCTCCGCAATGTTCAAAGCGGCGAGCGGCTGGGTAGGCGGTACAGGAGGCGGCGGGAAGGCCGCCCATGCGATGCTTGTCCACGCCGTGAGCGCGAGGGTTGTTGCCCCGAATTTAAACAAAGTCACGATGCTGCGCGTTGAAGGCATTAGGGTTGTGTCCATGCGCTAACTCCAGAAAATGTTAATGACCACTTGCCGGTAGGGTGCGGGAGGCCGCTCGCCACAAAAAACGCAATACCGGCCTGATGGGGTTGGTACGGGAACGTGTTGTAGCTGGGCTCACTGCTATAGGTGAATGGCGTCGTCTGCCACGTGTTGCTGCTCGACGGCTTAAGGAAATACACCGACTCCTGCAACCGGTTTGCGCCGATCAGGTAGTCATAGCTTGTATTGTTCGCTAACACGACGCCAGTCGCTGGGCCGATATTGGGTGGCACAGTTCCGCCGTTGAAAACGGCACAAGAAATCTCCGCGCACTCATTCGGGCCACCGAGCAACCACGTCTGCGAAACGGCCGCATACGGAAACGTAGTACCGACGGGCGCAAAGCAACGACCACAATTGGCGCCGAAGATAACGCCTTTGCCCTTGAATCCCGTGCTGAAGTCATCGTTCGACCACGCAGTTAACGCGTTCACAAAATGGCGACTGTTGTCCGGATACGCGTTGGTGCCGAAGTTTGAATCCACAACCGTGTACTGTGCGAGGTGCGCGTTGTCGCTGGCAGGCATCCAGCCCGGCACCCAAAAATTGCCGACTACGATGTTGAGGTAACTGGGGATGTAAATACCTTCAATTCTGAAATCTGTCGGCAGATAGGGCTTTTGTTCAATGCCCGCCTTTTGGCGCTTACCACTTTCGCTGCGAACATCGGGTTTTGGCATCGTGGCCAGAGATATGCCTCGACGGCACAGTTCGGCCAGCAGATCGTCTGGCATGGCAACGTATCGCCCATAGCTGCCGTCCTTTGTCGACTCAATCTCCAGCCGTTCGACAACGCCGTTCGCGTCGCGGGTGAGAAAGACCGGTGCGTTGTCGTGCTTACCGGAGCAGAGAAGCTCGGGCTGAGGTGTCTGCGCTCTGATGTTTCCGGTCGCCAACATCGCGCTTGCTGCAGCAATTGCGGCCCACGCCGCTAGGCCCACGCGTAGAAACCGAACCGAACCGAACCGAACCGAACCGAACCGTGATGTGATGATGTGTATGACATAGCGTTCCTTTCAAACTAGTTTGGGTGCGTATGGCAAGACGCACAATACCACAAATTTTTTTTTGTATGTCAATAGCATGAACGGTCTGGCGGTCGGCTCCTGCGCAGTCAAGCCTGCGCCGACAACAGCCTCGCGCGCTACCCCGCCCAATCCATCGGCAACGGCGACAGGCGCTTGATTTCTTCCATACAAATCATCGAATGCGTGCTCGCCACACCCGGCACCTGCAGCAATTTGTCGGTGAGAAATGTCGAGAGACCAAGCAAGTCCGGCGCAACCACCCGCAGCATGTAGTCGAACTCGCCGGACACGGTGTAGCACTCGACAATCTCTGGAAACTTCGCGAGATCGGGCTCAAGTTGCCTCACGCGCTTTGACTGCGAGCGGTCAATCGTGAGGCTCACAAACGCCATGACGCCGACCCCGATTTTGGTGGATTCGACCAGCGCGGTGTAGCCGCGAATGACGCCGCGTTCCTCCAGCGCACGCACCCGGCGCAGGCATTGCGGCGCCGACAGATGCACGGCGTCCGCCAGCTCGACGTTGGTCGCGCGACCGTCTTTTTGCAGCGCTGAGACCAGCTTTTGGTCAAATTTATCCAGTGGAATGGCTGCTGCGCTCATGATTTGCCATTGATATGCAAGAAAACTGCATGATACGCCGGATACACACACGATGTTGCAACAAAAATGCATCGATTTGCAGGCATCATCTCTTTATCGGCCCGTCACGGGCACCTCCAGAGCTGCGCTCGCAGATACCCTCATGTTCGATCTCAAAAAAACTCTTGCTCAAACCGCAACCACCGCCGTCTCCGCGCGCGCGCTGGAGGATCGCTACGGCGCGAAAAACTATCACCCGCTGCCCGCCGAATTAACGCGCGGCGAAGGCTCGTATTTGTGGGATACCGAAGGCCGCCGCTACATCGACATGATGGCGGCGTATTCCGCTGTGAGCTTTGGCCATGCGAACGCTGAATTGCTTGAGGTTCTCACGCGGCAGGCATCGCGCCTCGCCGTGACATCTCGCGCCTTCTACACCGACCAGCTCGGGCCGTTCGCCGAGGCTGTTTGCAAGCTCACCGGCCTCGACCGTATGCTGCCGATGAACACCGGCGCAGAAGCGGTCGAAACCGCCATCAAAGCCGCGCGCAAATGGGGCCACAAGGTTAAGGGCATTCCAGACAATTGCGCGCAAATCATCGTCGCGGCGGGTAACTTTGCGGGCCGCACCACGACCGTCATCAGCTTCTCGTCGGAAGCGCAATACAGGGACGGTTTTGGGCCGTTCACGCCGGGCTTCGTCGCGGTGCCGTTCGGCGATGCTGATGCGCTGGAAAAAGCGATCACGCCAAACACTGCGGCCTTCATCGTGGAGCCAGTGCAAGGCGAAGCGGGCATCATTGTGCCGCCAGCGGGGTACCTGAAGCGAGCCCGCGAAATCTGCACCCGGCACAATATTCTCCTCATTTGTGACGAGGTGCAGACCGGTATGGGCCGCACCGGGCGCAACTTTGGTTTTGAGCACGACGGCATTAAACCTGATGCGATCACGTTGGGCAAAGCGCTCGGCGGCGGACTGCTGCCGGTGTCAGCGTTTGTCGCGACCGAAGCCGTCATGTCGGTGTTCAACCCCGGCGATCATGGCAGCACCTTCGGCGGCAATCCGCTGGCGTGCGCGGTCGGTCTGGCGTCGGTGAAAATGCTGCAACGTGACAAGCTCGCCGAGCGCGCGGAGGCGACGGGCGGCTACCTGATTAAACGCTTGCAGCGCTTCGATCATCCCGCGATCAAAGCGGTGCGCGGGCGCGGCCTGTTCATCGGCATGGAGCTGGATCCGGAGGTGGTCACCGCGCGTGAATTTTGCGAAGCGCTCTTGCGTCGCGGCGTGCTGTCGAAAGACACGCATCACACGGTCGTTCGCTTCGCGCCGCCGCTAAATATTTCCCGCGAAACGATTGATCATGCGCTGGCGGTGATTGAGGCGACGCTGGATGAGTTTTCGATGTCGCCCACGCTGGTCGCCTGACGCACCGGCCGATGTAGGAGAGGCGCACGCCGCGAATTCTCGGTCGCACTGGCACCCTTCGCGGCCCGCGCCGCTCCTACAAACTCGCGCGGGAATCGCCACTCGTTCCGAAAATCCCGCGCTTGGTCGCATGCCCACGATTGGTTGATTGTGCAAAGTGCCCTTGGCTCTATAGTTCGCCGTCAAACACAGCTTGTCAGGCTACAGCTTTTCTCTACACGCTAGGTTAAACGGGGGCTCATCGCCAATTACGCAAAAAGTCGATTTATGTGATAAATCGCCTCTAGCCCCTGCATGATCGTAGTTTCATTAAAAGCTGACGCTTGAAAAACTTTTAGGAATTTCATGAACCTTCGTCTTCGCTCACTGCATCTCGCATTGATCGCCAGCGGCGCATTCGGCCTCGCTTCCTGCGCCACGGTCGTGCCGACGGCCACAGACGCGCCGGCCAAGGCCGCAGCCGCTGCGGCCGCCACTGATGTCGCCACCGCCGCGACCAACACCGCCGCCGGAATTACCGACCCCAAGTCGGCTGTCGGAGCGCAGGCCGTCGCCGCCTCCGCACGAGCGAGCGCCGCCGGGGCGGTCGCTGCGGCTGCCGCTGGCAGCCCGCCCGCGCCCAAGCCGTTTGCCGACGTGATCAAAGACGCGAAAGAAGAGCCTGGCTATTTCACGACGTGGCGCAAGGACGACAAGGTGTGGATCGAGATCCCCGAGACAATGTGGGAGCGTCCGTTTTTTTTCTCGGTGAATGTCACGAATTCGATTGGCGACGCTGGTTTGTTCGGCAACCAGATGGGCGGATTCCTGGCAGCGGGTCGCGGCCAATATTTCGCCAGCTTCAAAAAATTCGGCCCGCAAGGCGTGCAACTGATCGCGCGTAATGTGTCGTACACCGCCGCGAAGGACGCGCCGATTCGGCACGCCATTGAGCGCTCGTTCTCCGACAGCCTGATCGCCAGCGCTGTGCTCGCGAGCGCTCCGCATCCCGAGCGCAAAAGCGTGCTTGTCGAAGCCAATGCCCTCTTCATCAACGACTTCCCGATGGCGGCGCAACAACTGGAGCAGACGTTCCGCCAGCCGTACGCGTTCGACGCAAAAAATTCGAGCATCGAGAAAGTCCGCAACTCTGAGACCGAGACCGGTTTCAACGTGCGCAGTCACTACCAGTTGAACCGCGTGGCATTGCCACCAACGACACCGAATCCTTCAGCGCCGTCGCCGCGTTATCCGGCTACGCTGCCTGATGTGCGCTCGCTATTCATGGGCTTTTATTACGGCTTCTCGAAGCTCCCAAATCCGATGCGCCCGCGTGAGGCCGACCCGCGTGTGGGTTACTTCACGACCAACGTGAGCGACTTCACGAACCCGGACAAACGTGTGCAGAAAACGCGCTACATCAATCGTTGGCGGCTTGAGAAAAAAGACCCAAGCGCAGTTTTGAGTGAGCCGAAGGAGCCTATTACTTACTGGCTCGACAAGAACATCCCGACCGCGTATCGCAAAGCCGTTTCCGATGGCATTCTCGAGTGGAACAAGGCTTATGAAAAAATCGGCTTCAAGAACGCTGTGGTCGTCAAACAGCAGGACGACAATGACGATTTCGACACCTCCGCCACGCGCTTCGCATCGATCCGCTGGGTGGCAGGCAACGGTATTCAGTTCGGCGCACGCGGCCCGAGCAAAACCGACCCGCGCACCGGGGAAATTCTCGATGCCGACATCGAAATGAACGAGGAAATCACGCGCCTCTATAGCGGGCGTGTGGCTGAAGATCCGCCACGCCCGGTCGGTGCCGGACTCTTCCGCAATTCCGGAGAGCTTTGCACCTACGCGGATAGCAAACTCACCGAAGCTGCGTTCGCGCTGGACCTTCTCGTAGCGCGCGGTGAGTTTGAATACGGGTCAGCGAAAGCCGAAGCCTGGATCATGGACGCGATCAAGGACATCACAGCACATGAAGTGGGACACACACTCGGCTTGCGACACAACTTCAAAGGCTCCACCTCGATCACGCCGGAGCACTTGCGCGATCCCAAGTTTGGTGCCGATATCGGCGTCTCGTCCTCCGTGATGGACTACAACGCGCTCAACATTGCCACTCGCGATGAGCGTCAGGGTCAATATTCGATGATCACCGTCGGCAGCTACGACATCTGGGCGGTTGAGTACGGGTACAAGGAAACGACGCCCGAGACCGAACAAGCCGAACTGGCAAAGACCCTGTCGCGCGCCACTGAGCCCGCGCTGGCTTACGCGACCGACGAGGACGCTGGCTTCGGAAGCATCGTTGAAGGGATCGATCCCGAGGTCAACCGCAGCGACTTGTCGAGCGATCCGCTGGGCTTTTACGAGAAACGTTTCACCGTGATTCGAGAGCTATGGGATCGCGTGCAAACGCGTGAATTGCCCGCTGGCACTAAGTACGAACAACTGCGCCGCAACTTCGAGCGTGGCTTTAGATTGATGGGCGACATCAGCGAACTCTCTGCCAAGTACGTCGGCGGGGTCGCTGTACTGCGTGACGTCTCGGGAACGGGTCGGCAGCCGCTGACGCCCACGGACGCGGTGAAACAGCGCCGCGCGCTTGATCTCTTGACGCGCAACCTGTTCACGGTTGACTCGTTCAAATTCAAGCCGGAGTTTCTGGCCAAACTGACACCGGATTTTGATGCACGTTGGGATCAGGTGTCGGACGACGATATCGGCGTCCCGGTCGTCGGAGCAATCGATTCGTCGGTGGCCGGAAGGGTGTTCGCCATTCAACGCGCGACACTCAATCAACTGTTGCGCGACAGCGTCGCAGCACGCGTGCTGATCGCTCCGGAGAAAATGGCGGATGGTAGCAAAGCGCTCAGCCTCCCTGACCTATACAGCACGTTGCAAAGGGCGATCTGGAGTGAGCTGAATACGGCCGCCCCGATCAACTTGATGCGTCGTAACCTGCAGCGCGAGCATGTGCGTTTGTTAACGGAAGCCGTCGCTCGCCCGAGTCCGCGTGCCCCGGCTGATGCGCGCAGCTTGCAGCGTGAATACGCGACTGAGTTGCTCGCGCTATTGCGTAAGGCGGCGTTGAAGCCGGGCAACGACATTCAGATGCGAGCGCATTTGAATGAATCGATCGCGATGCTCGATGGTGCGTTGAAGGCGCAGATTGCGAAAGTGTTGGGCTAGATATTTGTGGGGCGGAACGCAACGCGGTTCCGCCGAACGCATTTGGATCAAGCGCCACCGTCAAAGTGCCGTCGGCGGCGGCACGAGGCGGAACCGCAAGCGTTCCGCCTTACTCGAAGTCAAAGCGGTGCCCGAGATGCCAGAATATCCGCATGCATCGTATTAATCAATTCCTCTTTTCGCTGGCGTTTGTGGGCGCGGCCTCCGCTCTCGCTCAGCCGGCCACCATTGCCGCCCCCACGGCCGCGCAATTCGCCAAACTCTGCGCAAACACCGCTGACCCTGCGGATTGTGGCAAGAAGATCGAAGCCGAGCAAATCAAACGCGCTGGGTCGGTGGTCAAGCGTGACGGCAATTTGCTCGCCGTCACTGTGCCGGGCGAGCCACCGTTTTTGTTTGAAGACAAGCTGGGCGAGGCGGGACCGAACGTGAGTTTCTTCGCCTATTCCGCGTCGGCCGACGCCGTGGTGCTGTACCGCGCGCAAGCCGACAAGCTTGATTTTGTGCTCGTGCATCGGGCGACGACCAGCACCACCGATCTGCCCAACGAGCCGTTTTTTAACAGCGACGGCCGCTATTTTGTGACGGCGGATTTCTGCAAGGACGATTGCGAGAATCGCCTCTCTGTGTGGCGCTTCGAACGCCGCGGCCCCGCCCGTGAACGCGTGTTTGTGCCACGCACGCCGTGGACGGATGCCGGCGTGAGCTGGGGCTCGCCGCGTCGGCTGGTGATTGACTACACCGAGGACGGCAAGAACGCGTCGATGAATCTCGACATGAATGATCCACGCTGGACGGTGCTGCTGCCGTGAATGAGCCCGTGATGGCGATGGTGGAAGAAACGACCGACAGCACAAAGCATCGCCCGATCCGAAGCTTCGTCGTGCGCGCCGGACGCATGTCGCCGAAGCAGGAGCGCGGCCTGACCGAGGGCATGCTGCGCCACGGCATTCCCTATGCGCCGGAGCCGCTGAATTTTTCAAAGGCGTTTTCGCGTAGCGCATCGACACTGCTAGAAATCGGTTTCGGCATGGGTGCCACCACGGTCGAGATTGCCGCCGCACATCCTGACAGCAACTACCTTGCCGTGGAAGTGCATCCACCGGGCGTCGGCAGCCTGTGCAATCTGCTTGACGATCAGTCGCTCGTGAATGTCAAAGTGATTCAGCACGACGCTGTTGAAGTGCTCAACCGCATGATCGCGCCGGGATCGCTGGCAGGCATCCATATCTACTTCCCCGACCCGTGGCAAAAGGCGCGGCACAACAAACGCCGCCTCGTGCAACCAGAACTGGTTACGTTGCTGGCATCGCGTCTCGCCCCCGGTGGTTATCTGCATCTGGCAACCGACTGGGTGCCGTATGCCGAACGCATGCTTGAAGTTCTCTCGGCCGAACCGCTGCTTAAAAACACGAGCACCGACTATGCGCCGCGCCCCGCATGGCGACCGGAAACCAAGTTCGAGCGACGCGGCTTAAAGTTGGGTCACGAAGTGCGTGACTTGCTGTTCACGAAGCAGGGTTAGCGCCGGAAGTCGTTCGGCCCAAGCGGTGCCGAAGCGGCAGTGGACGGCGCAAGAATGGGCAGTCCCGCAAATACCGGTTGTGGCGGAAATTCGCGAGCGCGCGTCACCACAAAGGCGGCCTTGTCCGCCTCGCCACCGCGCGCCAGTGCGCTCGCGTAAGCGGTCAACAGTCGCTCGTCGAGCACCTGGCGAATCGGCCGTGCAAACCAGGCCAACTCTGCGTCGCTTCCAGCAATCATGATCGCTGCGTAATCACCAAATTGGCCGTACAGCGGGCTCGTGCGTGCCGCAGCGGTAGCGCTGTTGAGAGCACTCGCGCTGCCCGAATTTTTGTAAATTGCGCTGATTCTTTCGTATTCATTCCATGCGTAGATCGTCGCTGCGATGCAGGTCATGGCAATCAAAGAGGCCAGGATGGGCAGTGCGCGATAGATGCGATTTTCATCTTCAGGTTTCGGAGTCGGAACGCCCGCCGCGACCAGCCACGCGAACAAAAACGCAGACGGTAACAAAAAATAGGCGAACCACAACGGATACTCAAACAGGCTGTGCAGCAATGTGGTGGCCAGCATCAACATCGCCGTCGCGCCCTCTCGAGTGCGCCCTGCGCGACGTGAAAGCCGCAGTGTGATGCCGAGCAGGGCAAGCACGCACAGCGCCATCGGCAACCCCAATTCCGCCGCCAGATGCAGCGGCAGCGAATGCGCATGGTCGAACACGTCGGGCGCACGCGCTGAGAGCGGCGTCAGCGTCCACGCAAAATTCAGTTGCCCCCAGCCGACGCCGAACCATGGCGTTTGCTCAATGATCGACCACACGTCGCGCCACAACGCGAGCCGCTGCGACAGCGCAGAATCGGCAGTGTCGCGGGTGAACGCGCTTGCGGCAAACCACGCCAGCACCAGTGCCGTCATGCCGGCCGCCAGCCACGCCTTACGCTGCCAGCTACGCGCACGTCGTGAGCGCACGAGCGCCACGCCAACAATCAGCGCAAGGCTCAGCACGCCGACACGCGAGCCAGTAGCAAACAAGGTCAGCAGTAGCGGCAAACTCGCCAGGCTCCACAGCCACGGTGTGCGCCGCAACAAATACGTCGCTGCCAGCAAACCCCAGATCACCAGTGTCGCCAATTGATTTGGCTGCCGTAAATTGCCGGAGGCACGCTCTGCGCCGTAGCGCGCGGTGTCGGCACTGATGCCCGCGATCCAGTTTTCGTTAGTCCAGCTCGGCGCGGTAGTCTGGATAAGTGCCACCGCCGCGTTGTACAGCGCCGCGATCAACACGCCGACCAGCAACGCGTTCAACCACTGTCGCAAGAAATCAGGGTTTGATGAACGACCGATTTGCAGGACAGTAATGGAGAGGGTCGCCGCAAGCACGAGGTTGAACAGTGTTGGTAGCGCGATGAACGAAGGCGTCCACGAAAAGCCAACATGTGTCAGCAGGCTCCCGATCAGCAATGCCCAAAGCGTCATCAACGCCCGATGCGCACCCGTCACCGTCGCTAATCTGTTGCCATTGCGCAACGCGCCGCCCGTTGACGTGGCCGCGACGTAACTCGCGCTGATCGCCACCAACGCCCAAAGGAGACCCGCCAGCCACTGACTGAAAAATGCCGGCAACGGCGGTGCCTGATGCGCCCAAATCAGCGGCGACGCGACAGCCATCAATGTGAGCAGGAAGAGCGTGTACTCACTTTTGGTCAATTGTTCGAAAGTGACTGGTGATTCTTCTATCAACTTATGGCTGGATGCACCATTTGATGGGGGCTGAGTATGGTTTTTAGCCAAAGTCGACTTGACTCGAAATGGCGCAAAAGCCCCAAAGCAGGCGTGCTTTCGCGAAAAAGTTGAATGTACAACGCGCGCGCTCCAAGCCTTCAAGCAAGCGCATGGAATTGTCTCTGAACGACGACAGAACTGCGATGCAACGAATGTAAGCGCTCGCTCATCGCAACTTGTTTGAGTTGCGGAGGGTCGTAAGAAGTGTCACAATTTTGTCAATTACAGGATTTCGGGTTCATTTTGATTCTACGGGCGTTCTTCCGGGCGGCGAGTTTCGCTGCGGCATTTGCTTTCGCAGCGTTGGCACTGACAGCGTTCGCATCGCCGACGGGCTATTCGGTGCGCAGCGACGTGGATCGCAAGCTCTACCGGCTCGACATGGCGACCGGCGTCGCCACCGAATTGGGCGCGACCGGCTTCAGCAAGATTGAAGGGCTCGCGATCAATGCGGCGGGCGAAATCTACGGCGTTAATCCGGCTACGGCGCAACTGGTCAAATGTTCGGCAACCACTGGCGCTTGTACGGCGGTGGGGATTTTGGCGGGCCTGCCGCAGGTGCAGTCGAACGCCGGTCTCGCGTTCTCCTCCACCGGCGTTTTGTATCTCGCGGTTAATGCCGTCATCTATCGCGTCGATCCGGCTACCGGCGCAACCGCTGCGCTCGGCGGCACCGGCCCGGCGATTTCTGGCCTTGCGGGCGTAACGCCGACTGCCGCGTGCGCCTCCGGCATTTACGGCTTGGGCGGCAACACCGACCGCGGCAAGTTCTACTGCATCAACACAACCAACGGCAGCGCCACATTGCTCGGTACCGTCGGCACTGCGCCGCTCGACTCGGGCCTCGACGGCGACTTCACGACTGGTCTTGTATGGGGCGTCAGTAACGACGATCCGGGTCAGGTCTTCGCAATCAACACAACCTCGCTCGCGATAACCAACACCAACACAGTTACGCTGGCGGGCAAAGCAATTGGTGGCTTCGAAAGTCTAGCCGTTGCACGCACGGCCACCACTGATGTGCCCCCCGTCACCATCACGCCGACCGCTGCTGATCCATTCGCCATTCCAACGCTGTCGCTTGCGTGGCTAGCCGTGCTCGCGTCATTGCTCGCGGCGACCGCGATGTTGGTGATCCGCGCGGGAAAATCCGCGCCGATGCGTCTACGCAAATAGTGTGGCGAGCGCCGCTCCCGGATCAGGCGCGCGCATGAAGGCTTCCCCAACCAGATAAGCATGCACATCGTGAGAGCGCATGTGCGCTACATCTGCGTTCGTGAGAATGCCGCTTTCGGTGATCACGCGTTTACCGACCGGAATCTTTGCCAGCAAGTCGATGGTCGTTGAAAGCGATACGTCAAACGTGCGCAAATCGCGATTGTTGATGCCAATCAGCGATGTATTTAACGTGAGCGCAGCGTCAAGTTCCAGAGCATCGTGCGACTCCACCAGGACCGCCATACCGAGCTCGTTTGCGAGCATTTCCAGCGCCTGCATCTGGTGCAATTCCAGCGCGCCGACGATCAGCAGAATGCAGTCTGCGCCCATCGCTCGCGCCTCAAAGACCTGATAGGCGTCGACGATGAAGTCCTTGCGGATGACGGGCAGACTGCAGGCGGCTCGGGCTGCCTGCAAGTACGCGACTGAGCCCTGAAAATACGGCGCATCGGTCAATACCGAAAGACACGCCGCCCCGCCCGCTTCGTAGCTTTTCGCGATTTCGCCCGGTACGAAGTTTTCCCGCAGAACGCCTTTGCTCGGGCTCGCTTTCTTCACCTCTGCGATCACGGCACTTTTGCCGACCACGATCTTCGCTTCAATCGCCGCTGCGAAGTCGCGAACGTCGTGGTGCGCTTCAGCCTCCGCGCGGACCGCAGACAAAGGTTTCAATCGCATCAGTGCCGCGATTTCGTCGTGCTTGGTCGCGATGATTTTGTTGAGGATATCGCTCATGCAACAAACGGTTTGGTTCGGAAGGACTGCGTAAACGCCGCAAATTCATCTACCTTTTTGCGCGCTGCGCCGCTCTCAATTGCCGTCAACGCCAACGCGATTCCATCGCGTATTGTCGGCGCTAAATTAGCCGTGTAAAGCGCCGCCCCCGCATTCAGCAGCACCACGTTTCGCGCAGGCGTCGGCGCACCAGCAAGCGCCGACAGCAACATCGCTTTCGACTGTTCTGGCGTGTCCACACGCAGGTTCCGCGTTGCGCTCATCGTGAAGCCGAAGTCTTCAGGATGAATTTCGTACTCCGTGATCTTGCCGTCCTTCAGTTCGCCAACCAGCGTTCCCGCACCCAGTGAAATCTCGTCAAGCGAATCGCGACCATGCACGACCATGACATGCTGCGCGCCGAGCCGTTGCATCACACGCGCCTGAATGCCAACCAGATCAGCGTGGAAAACGCCCATCATCGTGTTCGGCGCACTGGCCGGATTGGTCAATGGGCCGAGAATATTGAAGATGGTTTTTACACCCAATTCACGGCGAATTGGTGCAACCGCTTTCATCGCCAGATGATGATTGGGCGCGAACATAAAGCCGATGCCCGTCGCCACGATGCACTGCGCGATCTGGTCGGAGGTCAGCATGATGTTCACACCCAGCGCCTCAAGAACGTCGGCCGCGCCGCTCTTCGACGACACGCCGCGATTGCCGTGCTTGGCGACCCTGGCACCCGCAGCGGCGGCGACAAACATCGACGCTGTAGAAATATTAAATGTGTGCGACAAATCGCCGCCGGTACCGACGATGTCGATCAGGTTCGGCTCGTCGTGAACCGGCACTTTGGTCGACAACTCGCGCATCACTGTCGCGGCAGCCGCGATCTCGCCGATGGTTTCCTTTTTGACGCGCAGGCCCAGCAAAAATGCCGCCGACTGCGCCGGGGTGAATTCACCGGACATCAATTTGCGCATCAAGGACAACATTTCGTCCTCAAAAATTTCGCGGTGATCGACCGTGCGCTGGATCGCTTCTGAAATGGAAATTGGCATGATAGTTTTCTTCGCTTTAGCGTGTCATCCTGAGCAGCGCGAAGGATCAGGTGCGAAACAACTTTGCTTTGAATGAGCGAAAGTGTTGGCAGGCTGATGTTTCGCTGCGCTCAACATGACAGAAATTTATAGGGACAAGAAATTTTTTAAAAGATCGTGACCATATTCGGTCACGATCGACTCAGGATGAAACTGCACGCCCCAGACCGGCAGTTTTTTGTGGCGTACGCCCATGATCTCGCCGTCGTCGGACTCAGCAGTGATCGAGAGCTCAGCGGGCAGCGTTGACCGCTCGATGACAAGCGAGTGATAGCGCACCACGGTGTACGGGGTTGGAATGTCAGCGAAGCAATCTTGCCGGTTATGAGTGACGGTGGACGTTTTGCCGTGCATCACCCGTTGCGCACGAATGATGTTGGCACCGAACGCCGCGCCAATACTTTGGTGCCCAAGGCAGACACCCAGGATCGGCAGTTTTCCCGCAAATTGCTTGATCAGCGGCACCGAAATCCCCGCTTCATTCGGCGTGCAGGGGCCGGGCGAGATGACGATGCGTTCTGGCTTCTTTGCAGCGACAGCGGCGAGGTCAATCGCGTCGTTGCGAACGACTTCAACCTCCTGCCCGAGTTCACCAAAATATTGCGCGAGGTTGTAGGTGAAGCTGTCATAGTTATCGATGAGCAGTATCATTTTGCCACTCCAGCGAAGTAGTCCTTCACTGCGGCGACGAAGTACTTTACGTCGTCACGCGATACGTCGAGATGGGTAACTAGCCGCGCAGCGTAAACGCCCTGCATCAGCATGCCGCGCGCTTTTACGAATTCTTCAAGTGGCTTCGCGTGGGCTTCCGGAATATTCAAGAACACCACATTCGTCGCCTGCGCAAGCACAGTGATTTCCGCAATCTCGCCTAATCCAGCCGCGAGTGCAGCGGCGTTCGCATGATCATCGTGCAAACGCTCAACATTATTCTCAAGCGCGTAAATGCAGGCTGCAGCGAGATAGCCCGACTGCCGCATACCACCGCCTAGCATCTTTCTCCAGCGATGCGCGCGCTCAATGAATGCGCGGTCGCCAACCAGCAGCGCACCGACCGGCGCGCCGAGTCCTTTTGAAATGCAGAGCGATGCCGAATCAAACGGCGCGAGAATTTCCGCAATTGTAGTTTCGCTCGCCACCGCCGCATTGAACGCCCGTGCGCCATCGAGATGAACGTTCAAACCCTTGCTGCGCGCAAGCGCTGCCGCCTCCAGCACGTAGCTCTGCGGCAGCACGCGACCGCCCCACGTATTCTCCAGCGCCAGCAACTTGGTGCGCGCGAAATGCGTTCCGAGCCCGGGGCCAAACGGTTTGACCGCCGCTGCAATTTTTGCAAGCGGTATCGTGCCGTCGGCTTCCTGTTCGAGCGGTTGCGGCTGAATACTGCCGAGCACCGCTGCGCCGCCGCCTTCCCAGCGATAGGTGTGCGCCATCTGGCCCACGATGTATTCGTCGCCGCGTTCGCAGTGCGACATCAATCCAGCGAGATTGCTTTGCGTGCCTGATGGGAAGAACAGCGCCGCTTCCTTGCGCGTGATCTCGGCGGTCATCGCCTGCAAACGGTTAACTGTCGGATCGTCGCCCCACACGTCGTCGCCCACTGGCGCGGCGCTCATGGCCGCGATCATGCCGGGTGTAGGGCGGGTGACGGTGTCACTACGAAGATCGATAGTTTTCATTTAAGAGCCTCCCCTGCGAGGTAGGGGAGGTGCCCCGAAGGGGCTGAGGGGTGGTTTGCGATGCAGCCATGAATGCAAAAGCAACCAACCCCTCTGTCGGCGATGCCGACATCTCCCCTGCTGCGCAGGAGAGACTCCCTGCCATCTGCCTGACTCATGCGACACCCCCATCTAAACCACGTTGCACCATCTCAGCCGCACGCAATACCGACCGCGTTTTCTGCAAAGTCTCTTCCCACTCTTTGGCCGGTACCGAATCGTGCACGATGCCCGCACCCGCTTGCGCGTAAAGTTTTCCGTTTTGAATCACGGCCGTGCGAATGGCGATGCACATGTCCATGTCGCCCTGGTAGCTCATGTAACCCACCGCACCGCCATAAACGCTGCGCTTGACCGGTTCAACTTCGTGAATGATTTCGAGTGCGCGAACCTTGGGTGCGCCGGAGAGCGTGCCCGCCGGAAACGTGGCGCGCAGCACATCGATGTTATTGGTGCCGGGTTTGAGTGTCGCTTCGACGTTACTCACGATATGCATCACATGCGAGTAGCGCTCAATAATCATCTTGTCCTTCACCACGACAGAGCCGTTTTTTGCGATGCGACCGATGTCGTTGCGACCAAGATCAATCAGCATCAAATGCTCCGCCAGCTCTTTCTCATCGGCCAAAAGTTCAGCTGCCAAGGCATCATCTTCCTCACGCGTTGCGCCGCGTTTGCGCGTGCCGGCGATGGGGCGCACGGTGACCGTTTCGCCTTCTTTGCGCACCAGAATTTCTGGCGATGCACCGACAACGTGGAAGTCGCCGAAGTTGTAGAAAAACATGTACGGGCTTGGGTTCAACGTACGCAACGCCCGGTACAGCGAGATCGGCGGCTCCGGAAAATCCATTACCATGCGCTGCGACGGCACCACCTGCATGCAGTCGCCGGCAGCGATGTAGTCCTTGCAGACTTGCACCGCTGCAACGTAGGCGGCTTCGCCCATTTGCGATTGCGCATCGACGACGGTGGTCGCATGCTGCAACGGCAGTTTCGCAGGCTCGCGCAATTTGGCGCGCAACTCAGCAAGGCGTTCCGTCGCACGTTGAAACGCGTCCGGCTTCGACGGATCAGCGTAAACAATCAGCGAGATGGTTCCCGACAGACTGTCGACCACCGCCAATTCTTCAGTCAACAGCAACAGAATATCCGGCACACCCATCTGATCAATGCGCGGTTGCTCGGCATAGCGCTTGCCCACGCGCGGCTCAATGTAGCCAACCGTCTCGAAACCAAAGTATCCCGTCAAGCCACCGCAGAAGCGCGGCAAACCGGGAATCGTCGCGACCTTGAATTGCGCCTGATACGCCGCGATGTAGTCGAGCGGATCGGACACGGTCTGCTTGTTCGGCCCCAGCGGCGTGATGTGCGTGATCTCATTGCCACGCACTTCGATGCGGGTACGGGTGCGCAGCCCGATGAAGCTGTAACGGCCAAAGCGCTCGCCACCGACCACTGATTCCAGCAGGAAAGTGTATCGGTCGTTTGCGAGTTTCAGGTAAATCGACAGCGGCGTGTCGAGGTCGGCGAGCGTCTGCTCAACGAGCGGGATGCGCGTGAAGCCTTGTTGAGCAAGCTTCAAAAATTCTTGTTCGGTCATGATGCAACAGTTCCAGTGTGGATGTCCCGGAGACTGGCTCGGGGAAGGGTCAATGTCAGGTTCTTTGTTGCGGCGTTTTTGACAAACGCGGGCGCTCGCAACGCGCGCAAAGGCAAGATTGAATGGCTAACGCCAACCAGCTCCGGAGCTTTGCCACCCAAAGGGTGTGACGCGAACTGACAGGAACATGTTGTGTGCTTTTTTACGCTCGCCCTGAAAAATCAGGTTTCGAGCAGTGCTGGAATATCCGTAAATGTACCCACGATTGCGTTTGCGTGCAAATCGACAAGGCTTTCGCCCTCGCTGTAGCCGTAAGTCATGAGCACCACAGGCGAGCCCGCCGCCTGCGCCGAACGGCTGTCGTTGCCCGAATCGCCGATCATCAGCATCTCACGCGGGTTCACGCCAAAGCGCCCCGCCGAATAGAACATCATGCCTGGATCAGGTTTGCCTGTGGTCAAAGTGTCGCCGCAGACGAGGTGATCGAAATACGGCGAAAGTTTGAAATGTGCGAGCAACGTTTCGGTGTAGATCGCCCACTTGTTAGTCACCACAGACATCTTCAGTCCGCGTGACTTGAACGCATCCAGGCCCTCGACCACGCCTGGGTAAATCGTCGTGTGGTCAGCAATGTGCGCAGAGTAATGCTTCTTGTAGAGCGACATCGCATGTGCTTTTTCGTCAGCGGTAGGGTCGCGCTTAAGCACGGTCAACAGTGACTTGCGCATGTGTTCGCTCAACCCTTTGCCGACGAACGACTTCACCAATTGCAACGGCAGTGCATCAAAACCCAGTTCCGTCAGCGCACGATTGACCGCGCTGCAAAGATCAGGAATGGTGTCGAGGAGGGTGCCGTCTAGGTCGATGGCGATGGCGCGTATGCAAGAAATTGCGTTTGTCATTTCGATTGTGCTGCCGTAACGTTGATTAATTGTAGCGTCTTGAACACTGATTTATTAATCGTGTCTGACCCTATTGAATATTGCATTCCATCAAGTAGAGTCCGTGCACCCGTGGCAACAGGTCAAATGCAGGTCAAATGGGGTCAGACACGGGGTCAGACACGACATATTGCCTTTAACGGAGCGGTATCAAGATCGAAGTGCAACAAAATGCTATTGAACCCACACTGCTTAGCAGCCAGCTCAGTGAGCTTATCGCGACCGAGTAAATTGACGAAGACTTCCACTGGTATTTGGTAGTCCAACGCCCGATTTGGCGGCGTTGAGCTTGAACGCAATCGCGTTTAACTCGTCTTGCGCGACGTCGAACAAGTCAGCGCTGTGATAATTTCTCGTATTGACTACTGCCCGCGTAGCACCGCTAAATCAAGCGTGACGGCACCTGCGTACGGTAATGCCTGTAAGCGCAACATCGCGATCCGCAGAGCCCGATTTACTGACCCGTTTACACTACACTATTTTTCGTACTTAGCGCGGTTCGCACGGCTAGTATTCAAGGGTGGTTCATGACGCAACTTGAATATGAAAGCAAAAATGATGAATTTCTGCGGATCATGTTTTCTTTCAATTCGCTGGCTTTCGGCGCTGGTGGTGTTAGCGCATTTCCCCCTGGCGTCCGCGCAGTCCTGCATTACTCCAGACAATACAACCCGGGTCACAGGCAACGCAGAGTGCTTTGCGATACGTACTGAAGCGCCGGTTTCGCTGCCGCAGGCACCGGTCCTCGTCGTTTGGATTCACGGTGACGTGAGCTCAGGCGGGGCTGCTGATTACATGGATGAATATTTGCCGTCGTTTGCCGCGCCAGATGTAGTGCACGTTCGGTTGTTGCGCCCAGGTTATTTTGATTCGGCTATGCCACCCAATACCTCCAGTGGCACGACATTCACCCCGCGCGGCGCAAGTTGGACGCCCGATTACATTGACGCAGCGGCGAATGCGATCAGCAATCTCCGCACGCATCACTCTGCACGGTACGTAGTGGTGGTCGGTCATTCCGGCGGCGCGATCTATAGCTCTGTTATTCTGGGTCGGCAGCCTGGCCTGGTCGATGCCTCTCTGCTCGTGTCAACGCCTGGCGACCTGTGCGTGTGGCGTGCGCCAGCTCTGTGTGGATTCGTGCGCCCGGTGCTCAACCCCATTGATTTCATTGCGACGATTCCGCGATCCGCGAAGTTGATCGCGTTAGTGGGCAGCAATGACCCCAACACCCGACCGCCTGTTGTCCAGGACTATGTCTCGCGCGCTCAAGCCGCAGGCGTTGACATTAGCTACGTTGAGATCGCGGGTGGCGAACACGGTTTCGGCACCGTTGCTCGCAATCAACCACAGTTCAACGCGGCGCTGCGGTCGCTGATCGCCGCGGCACCCGCATTACCCGCAAAACCTGTGCCAACGCTGCCACTCATTCCGCAAACCCTTCTGTTAGTCGCTTTACTCCTGATTGGACTGGCGCGCGTTAGGGGGGACGGGCTTTACTTCGCGAGGAAAAATGAGGGCATACACGACAAATTATCGTCAACGTATGGTCAAGTTGACCCGGCCGTTCCTGAAGACGTCACAGCTACCGTTGGCATGTAGCCCGATCGGTGCCCGCACCCGAAAGTCCGACAGCAGGCTGCCGCCATTCACACGCGGCATGTCCACGTCAATGAATGCGAGGGGAACGTTTGGAAATCGTCTGCTGACGGTGCTTTTGCACGAACGCATTGCATCGTAAGGGGTCTGCCCGCCAAAGTTCTCGGTGGCAGCGCCCGGACGCCCGCCGTAGGGTGGGGGCGACGGCTGTTGTTGTGGTGGCGGTGCATCAAACTCGAAGCGCTGCACGTGCCCGTTCCAGGTGATGTTGCAAAACCCCGAGGTCGCGGTCCCAAAGCGCGGCTGCGTCCGGAAGTTGACCATGTAGCCGCCATCGCCGGGGTCGGTGCCGCGGTCTACGCTGATGGCGGCCCGGGGCAGAGCAGGCATCCGTTCACTGGCGATATTTTTGCACGCCTGCAGAGCAACCTGAGGCGACACCCGGCCACCAAAATTTCCGCCGATGCCGCCTGCGCCCGGACGGGTGCCCGATGGTGGATCAAACTGCAAATTCTGCAACTGTCCTTCGCGCGAGATGATGCAAAAACCGGACGCCGGGCGCCCTTGCGACCGCTGTGTGCGAAAGTTGATCATGAAGCTGCCGTTGCCCGTGTCCGAGCCGCGCTCTACCGCGATCTGCGCCAGCGGCACGCTGGGCATGCGCTCCCCCGCTTCGTTCTTGCAGGTGCGCATCGCGTCGTACGGTGACACCTGCGCGTGCGCGGTGAGTGATGTAGTGAGGGCGGCGAAGGCAGACAGCGCGGTCAGCAGGGAACGGCAGATGTGCATGGTGGGTCCACAAAAAATTAAAAGAGTCGGAAGCCAGTTTTTAGCCTAAAAGGCTGGCGCTGGCGTTATGAAAGTAGGATCAGACACTGAGGTTTCCCCCCGAACAGTTGGTGGTTGAGTGGGGGCAGAAACGATTAAACAGCTTTTATCCAAAACAACCACGAATCAGGGCGCTACAGCGCGATTTACTGCTAACTCGACTTAGGCATAAAATCAGCGCCAGCCCGAAGGCTGCGGCGGTTCAACGAAAGAGTTGCTTCCTTCGGTGCCCGAGCGCCGCGCAACAGTCGAGCAATTACGACACCATCCAGTTTTCAAGTTTAAGACCCTTCACGTGACCGAAATCTCTGACATTGTTGGTGACGATGACGGCGTTGATGCTTCGGGCGTGTGCGGGGCGATCATCAGGTCGTTGGCACCGATGAGTTGGCCCTTCTTTATTAAGTCTGCGCGAATCTCGGCGTAGTGGAGAGCGGCGTCGACGTTGATCTCCAATAACGTCAGGTGGCGCAGCAGGACGTCGAGCGCGGCCTGGTTAGCTTTTTTCTTGCTCGAGAGCTGGATGCCGTAGAGCAGTTCCGCCAGCGTCACTACGGAGATGACTTGCTGTTGCAGCGGGACGGTCACGATGCGCGCCAGTAACGCAGGCGAACTGCGCCGCAAAATGAAGGCGCAGGTGTCGGTGTCGAGCATGTAGGTGGCGCTCATGGCGCTAAAGGCTCGCGCGCTCTTGTACGGGCAAATCCTCAATGTCTGCCATGAAATCGTCGCTCGCACGGGGGCCTGGGGCGAGAAATGCGCTCCAGTCGGTGGGCCTGGGGGACAGCACGATGTCCTCTCCGATCTTCCGGATGAAGACTTCTTTCATCGTCTCCGGGAAGCGAAATTCAAGCGGTATAGCAACCACCTGTGCCCGATTGTTTTTGCCTATTCTTGCTGTTTGACGTTGCATGCCATTACCGCTTTGCCACGTACCATAGTATATGGCAGCAGTGAGCGTTTTCGTGAGGCTTCACTCGGGATTCGCCGCTTTTATTCCACACTTTCATTCTGCAGCGAGCACAGCTTGGACTCAACCAACGGCTTTCAACCCAAACCCAATCGCGCGGCGCTGCGCCTGAACGCCAAAAAACTGCTACTCACGAAATGGACAGCAGCGAAGCCGCAGAACAAAGAAAAGCACTTTATCGTCACCAGGCTGATCGAGCCCGACGTGCCTGATGCGAAAATTGAAATGATCGAGCTTGAGGCGACGTATTCGAAACGAAGCCTCACTTTGCCTTGGCGCGACTTGAAGGACGAAACGCAGTGGTTGCAGGGCTGGAAGTAGCAGCACTCCCGTGGGAGCGGCGAAAGCCGCGATAAGGGGCGTACATCATCGCGGCTTTCGCCGCTCCTACGTGAACTCCGTCACGCTTACGCGTGTCATCCAGTCCGCATCAACTCCCACACCCGCATCGCAGTCAGCGGCATTTGCAAAAACGTTGTTTTGTTAGCCATTCCATTGCGGGCAAACGCGTCAGCAACCGCATTCACCGCCGCAGGCGTCGCACCAATGGTGCCCAACTCGCCCACCCCTTTCACACCCAAAGGGTTGTTCAGACACGGCGTGGATTGATCCAGCTCGTGCGTCATTGGGCCGATAATGTCAGTGTGCGGTACTGCGTAGTCCATCATGCTGCCACTGACCAGTTGGCCGCTCTCGCGGTCGTATTGCAGGTGTTCGCACAGCGCCTGCCCGAGACCCTGAACGACGCCGCCGTCAAGCTGGCCGCGCACGATCATCGGGTTGATCACGCGGCCAACGTCATTGACTGATGAGTACGCGACCACTTCGACATGGCCTGTATCTGGGTCAATCTCAACTTCGCAAATATGGCAACCGTTCGGCCACGAAGGGCCGGCAACGGTGCTCGTGGACTCCACAAAAATACGTTGATCTGTTTGTTTAGCAGCCAGAGCGAACAAATCAATCGAAATGTCTGTGCCGGCAACGGTGAACGTTGCATCTGCATAGCTGATGTCACGCGCAGCGACCTCCAACTCATCGGCAGCGAGTTGCTTTGCTGCGTCAATAGTGCGCTCCGAGCCGATGCGAACGGCCGAGCCACCCGTGAAAATGGAGCGTGAACCCGCGCTGCCAAATCCATCGCCGCGATCCGTGTCACCGAGCACGATGCGCACCTTATCCATCGGCACGCCAAAACTATCCACCACTAGTTGTGCGAGCGTCGTCGCAATCCCCTGGCCCATCGCCTGTACAGCGGAGAACACCTCGATGATGCCTTCAGGTTTCACCGTGACGGTGACGCGCTCTTCAAACACGTTGCCGCCGGTCCACTCCAGAAACGTGGCGATGCCGCGTCCACGCAATTTGCCACGACGCTTTGACGCAGCTTCGCGCGCGTCAAAGCCCACCCAGTCTGCAAGCGCGAGCCCCTGATTCATCACCTGCTCAAACTTGCCACTGTCGTACTTCTGCGCCATCGGGTTGGTGTACGGCATCTGGCTGGACTGGATGAAATTGCGTCGGCGCAATTCAATGCGATCCATGCCGATTTGACGCGCTGCTTCGTCCATCAGCCGTTCTATGATGAAGATGGCCTCAGGCCGCCCCGCCCCGCGATACGCGCCAATCGGCGCGGTATTGGTGAGCACGCCCTTGAAGTGAAAGTCGATAGTCTGAATGTCATACACACTGGTCTGCACCCACGGCCCGATCAGTAGCGCAATCGCAACCGCCACGCCGGTTGCATACGCACCGATGTTCGCTTCACTCACCACGCGCAGGGCCAGAATTTTGCCTTGCTCATCAAGCGCTAGTTCCGCGACGGACTCCACATCGCGACCGTGGCCCGCCGACAAAAATTCTTCGCCGCGATCACCAATCCACTTCACCGGCTGCTTCAACGACCAACAACAAAACGCCACCGCCACGTCTTCTGGATAGGCACCCGTCTTCATGCCAAAGCCACCGCCCACGTCGCCCACCAGCACGCGCACCTGATCCTTGGGGATGTTGAGCGCGTCACAGACAGTATCGCGCAATCCAGAAGGCATCTGGCTGCTCATGCGTATCGTCAGCCGTGCGCTTGCTTCGTCAAACGTGTGAAGCACGCTGCGCGGCTCAAGCGAGAAAGCGGACACGCGCTGGTTCATCAGATTCAACTTAACGATGTGTTTCGCAGCAGCGAACGCCTCGGCCGTGGCCTTCGCGTTACCGTGGCGCATTTCGGCCGCAATATTGTCGCCCAGTTCCTCACACATCAGCGGTGCGCCGGGTGCGGTCGCGTCGTCCAGATGCACCGCTACAGGCAACGCGTCGTAGCTCACGTTAATCGCCTCAGCTGCAAGCCGCGCCTGCTCAAGCGTTTGCGCGACCACGGCAGCGATAGGTTCGCCGACAAAACGAACCCGGCCCACGGCGAGTGCATGACGCGGTGCCGATCGCGCTGGCGTGCCATCCGCGCGCAGAAATCCCGCAACACCGGGCACAGGCTTCGCACCTGCTGCAACCAGATCAGCCCCTGTCACGATAAGCAATACGCCCGGCACCGCCAGCGCAGCCTGAACGTCGATTGAGGCGATGTCAGCGTGCGCATACGGTGAACGTAAAAAGAAAAGGTGCGTGAGCAAGTCAGCCGTCACATCATCGGTAAATTGCCCCGAGCCTTTGAGAAGCAGATCGTCCTCAACGCGAAGAACGTCTTTGCCGCTGCCGAATGCGCCGACGCGGCCAGCGCTAATGTCGACGTGACTTGTGGATGGGGCTTGAGTTACTGCGTTCAAGATGATGGACCTCGTGGTGAAAAGGGAGCCGCGAACATTCGCCTTGCGTGCATCGAAACACGCGCCAATGCTGCGGACCCGCAACATTATCCTTTCCCGCACGCGGTTAACGACATCGTGCCACTTTATTGCCAAAACGAACAGGCGAGTGACGGTTTGCCTCAAGGCATACTCGTGTGATGAGAGGCAGGCCCGAGACAAACTCGCGAATCGGTGGAGAATGAGGCTTTGCAGCAGTAAGTTCACGCATGAATTCATCGAATGTCCCCGCGACCACGACCGACCCAACAGATCCCACCATCGTCTGCATACGCGGCATCAGTAAAACGCACGCCAGTGGATTTCAGGCACTAAAAGACGTCAACCTTGACATCAAGCGCGGCGAAATCTTCGCGCTGCTTGGCCCCAACGGCGCAGGCAAAACGACGCTTATCGGCATCGTCTGCGGCATCGTGAACGCGAGCAGCGGCACGGTGACTGCCGACGGTCACGACACCGTGCGCGATTACCGTGCAGCTCGGGCGAGCATTGGCCTGGTTCCGCAAGAACTGCACACCGATTCCTTTGAGTCCGTCTGGTCCACGATCAGCTTTAGTCGCGGCTTGTTCGGCAAAGCGCCGAACCCCGCGCATCTGGAGAAAGTCCTTCGTGATTTGTCATTATGGGACAAGCGTGACGCCAAAATCCTGACGCTGTCGGGCGGCATGAAGCGCCGCGTGTTGATTGCCAAAGCGCTGGCGCACGAACCAAAAATTCTCTTCCTCGACGAGCCCAGTGCTGGCGTTGACGTTGAACTGCGACACGACATGTGGCGCATGGTGCGTGAGCTGCGCGCAAACGGCACCACGATCATTTTGACCACGCACTACATTGAGGAGGCTGAAGACATGGCCGACCGCATTGGTGTAATCAGTAAGGGTGAATTGATCGTCGTTGAAGATAAACAGGTACTGATGCGAAAGCTCGGCAAAAAGCAGCTCGCCATAACACTACGACAGCCGATGACGAGCATCACGGAGGCGCTCGCCGAATGGTCGCTCGAACTCACAGACGAGGGCCACACGCTGGTTTATAGCTTTGACACGCAGAAAGAAGAAACAGGCATCGCCGCGCTGCTGCGTGCGCTCGGCGAGCACGGTATCGACTTCAAGGATTTGCGCTCCAGCGAAAGCTCGCTGGAGGACATTTTTGTCAGCCTCGTGCATCAACCGAAAGAGGCCACCGTATGAACCTGCATGGCATTCGCGCGATCTACCGTTTTGAAATGGCGCGCACCTTTCGCACTGTGTTGCAAAGCATCGCAGCACCCGTGCTGACGACCTCGCTGTACTTCATCGTCTTCGGCAAAGCCATTGGCTCGCGCATGGGCGATATCGACAACATCAGCTACGGCGCCTTCATCATTCCGGGACTGGTCATGCTGTCGTTGCTGAGTGAGAGCATTTCGAATGCGGCATTCGGTATCTATATGCCGAAGTGGGCAGGCACGATTTATGAGTTGCTGTCCGCGCCGGTGTCATGGGTCGAGGTACTGATTGGCTACGTCGGCGCGGCGGCGACCAAATCGGTCATGCTCGGGCTCTTGATCATGGGCACCGCACGGCTGTTCGTGCCCTACGAAATCGCATATCCGTTCTGGCTGATCGCCATTCTGCTGCTCACCGCAGTCACCTTCAGCCTGTTCGGTTTCATCATCGGATTGTGGGCCGACAACTTTCAGAAACTGCAAGTGGTGCCGCTGTTGATCGTCACGCCGCTGACCTTTCTCGGCGGTGCGTTTTATTCAATCAACATGCTGCCACCACTATGGCAGACGATCACGTTGTTCAACC
>JBBRVM010000001.1:0-30417 GCA_038246865.1 Burkholderiales bacterium | reverse complement strand
TGATGCTTGAACGACTTGAGCCCGATTGGCCGGGGCGCGCGTCGGCGATCAATGGCGCGCTTGAAGCGAAGGACGGACAAATCAAAGTGCCCGGTGGCCCCGGTCTTGGCGTGACACTGAACGAGGCGTTCATTGCCGCGCATCCAAGCATGCGCAACACAGCCATCGCGTCGGGTGGGTGGAACACCGGTACCGAGAACGAGCGCGTCTATACGCAAACGCGTCGGCAGCGCGCGGAGCTGTTGAACCGCAGCGGCGGCGAATAGGCTGGGTGTGAAATACAAGAGAGTCCTGCTGACCGGCGGTGCCGGGCGCATCGCCCGATACATCCGCGAACGCCTCGCGCCACAATGCGTAGAACTGCGGCTGGCTGACTGTGTTCCCTTCGAGGCCAGCCATGCCAACGAAACGGCGAACGTGGTCGATCTGGCTGATGCTGATCGACTGAAACCACTGTTGCTCGGCATCGATGCAGTCGTTCACATGGCGGGTTACCCGCGCGACGCCGAGTGGTCGACGATCCTTCCGGCCAACGTGGTTGCCGTCACCAACCTGTGGGACGCCGCACTGCATGCGGGCGTGCGTCGCATCGTGTACGCCAGCTCGAATCACGCCGTGGGTCTGTATCCACGTGCTGAGCGTATCGATAGTGATGTGCTGCCGCGACCTGATTCGCGCTATGGTGTGGCCAAGGTGTTCATGGAAGCGCTGGCGGGTCTATACGCTGAAAAGTACGCGCTGTCGGCAATGGGCATCCGCATTGGTGCGTGCACACCGGAGCCGACAGACGCGCGCATGCTTTCGCACTGGGTCCATCCGAACGACTTGACGGACTTGATCGAAATCGGATTGACGGCAGAGCTGACGCACGAAGTCGTTTACGGAGTGTCGGCGAATAGGGCATCCTGGTGGGATAACGCCCGGGCAGAGGCGCTCGGCTACAAGCCGCGATACAGTGCGGACGGATTCAATGAATTGCTCCTGCATAAGCGTTCGGAAAATGCAATCGCCGAACGCTATCAGGGCGGCAGCTACGCGGCCGACGGCCACGTTTCACGCAGCGTCTGAGCATTCGCCTCGGAACCGGGCGCGACCACGTACCGATCAACCGTACCGTTGGCTCGATTATTTCGCCGTCGGCATCACAAATTCGGCGCCCTTGCCGATCGATTCCGGCCAGCGTTGCATGACGCTCTTTTGTTTGGTGTAAAAGCGTACGCCTTCTTCGCCGTAAGCGTGCATGTCACCGAACAACGAGCGTTTCCAGCCGCCAAAACCGTGCCATGCCATCGGGACGGGAATGGGCACGTTGATACCGACCATGCCGACTTCGATGCGCCTTGCGAACTCGCGGGCGACGTTGCCGTCGCGCGTGAAGCAGCTGACGCCGTTGCCGAATTCGTGCGAGTTGACTAGCGCGACTGCGGAAGTGAAATCGGCTACGCGGACGCAGCTCAGCACCGGGCCGAAGATTTCTTCTTTATAGATTTTCATGTCGGCGGTGACGTGGTCGAAGAGGGTGCCCCCGAGCCAATAGCCGCTCTCGAAACCAGCAGCCTCGAAGCCACGTCCGTCTACCAACAATTTTGCGCCCGCTTTCACGCCGTCTTCGATGTAACCGGTGATGCGTGAGAGCGCAGCGCCCGTGACGATCGGACCCATTTCGGCGTCCAGCTCCATGCCGTTTTTGATCTTGAGCGTCCTCGTACGCTCGATGAGTTTGGGCATGACTTTGTCTGCGACGTCACCGACCAAAACGGCTACGCTGATCGCCATGCAACGCTCGCCCGCTGATCCGTAGGCCGAGCCAATCAAGGCGTCGACCGTTTGATCGATGTCGGCGTCGGGCATGACGACCATGTGGTTTTTTGCGCCACCCAAAGCCTGCACGCGCTTGCCATTTTTGGCACCGGTTTCGTAGATGTAGTTTGCAATCGGGGTAGAGCCGACGAACGACACCGCCTTGACATCCGGGTGCGCAAGCAGTGCGTCCACGGCTACTTTGTCGCCTTGCACCACGCTAAAGATGCCGTCAGGCAACCCCGCCTGTTTCCATAAATCAGCCATCAACAATGCTGCCGACGGATCGGTTGGCGAAGGCTTGAGGATGAACGCGTTACCGCAGGCAATCGCGACCGGGAACATCCACGCGGGCACCATGCACGGGAAGTTGAACGGCGTGATGCCGGCGACCACACCCAACGGTTGCCGCATCGTCCAGTTGTCGATGCCGGTGGACACCTGGTCGGTGTAATCACCTTTCAGAAGCTGCGGAATGCCGCAGGCAAATTCGACGACGTCAATCCCACGTGACACCTCGCCTTGCGCATCGGTGAAGACTTTGCCGTGCTCGGAAGTGATGATCGTAGCGAGCGCGTCCTTGTGCTTATTCATCAGCTCCAGAAATTTGAAGATGACGCGGGCGCGGCGGATCGGCGGCGTATCGGCCCAGGCAGGGAACGCGGCGCCGGCGGCTTGGACCGCAGCGTCAACTTCGGACGCATCTGCGAGCGCGACCTTGCTCGATAAAACGCCAGTTGCGGGGTTAAATACGTCACCGTAGCGGCCCGAAGTGCCGGCTTGCAGTTTGCCGTTGACGTAGTGCCCGACTTCTGCGGTTGAGAGTTGCGAGTCGATTTTGCCCATGAGCTGCCTTAAGTGTTTTTGAATGCTTGTCAATTGCGCGCCATCACGACTGTATGGCGACGAATATCAAATTGTCCCGCTTTACGAGCTTTGCTGCTGCGCTAGCGCTCGAAATGTACCTTTCGCTGATCTTGCGCAACTGACGCACAATGCTCGCGTGACAGCGAACAACCCTAGAATTCGCAGATAACTACGACGACACGAAACAAGGTTGAACTCATGCCTCACCGCACCAAGGTAGCGCAAACTCTGAAAGAAGCGGCACTCGAATATCACCGCTATCCGCGTCCCGGCAAGCTTGAAATTGCCGCGACTAAAACGATGACCAACCAGCGCGATCTGGCTTTGGCCTACTCGCCAGGTGTGGCGTTCGCCTGCGAAGAGATCGTGCGCGACCCGGCTGAGTCGTACAACATGACAGCACGAGGAAATCTCGTCGGTGTCGTGACCAACGGCACAGCTGTACTGGGTCTCGGCAACATTGGGCCGCTGGCCGCGAAACCAGTGATGGAAGGCAAAGCCGTTCTGTTCAAAAAATTCGCCGGTATTGATTGCTTCGATATCGAGATGAACGAGTCCGATCCAGACAAGCTCGTTGAGCATATTGCTGCGCTCGAGCCGACGTTCGGCGGTATCAATCTCGAAGATATCAAGGCACCGGAATGCTTCTACGTTGAGAAGAAGCTGCGCGAACGCATGAAGATTCCGGTCTTCCATGATGACCAGCATGGCACCGCGATCATCGTGGGCGCAGCGATTACCAATGGTCTGCGAGTGGTTGGAAAGAAGCCGGAAGACGTGAAACTTGTGTGCTCGGGCGCCGGTGCGGCTGCGCTGGCCTGCCTGGACATGCTCGTCGCCATCGGCATCAAGATTGAAAATATTTGGGTGTCGGACATCAAAGGCGTGGTCTGGCAAGGCCGCGTTGAAGAGATGGATGACAACAAGGCGCGTTATGCGAAGGCGACCGATCTGCGCACTGTGGATCAGTTGCTGGACGGTGCAGACGTGTTCCTTGGCCTGTCCGCAGCGCGCGTGCTGAAGCCGGAATGGCTGGCCAAAATGGCGAAGAGCCCGCTGATTCTGGCGCTGGCGAATCCTGAGCCGGAGATCATGCCAGACATTGCGAAAGCGGCCCGCCCCGACGCGATCATCGCTACCGGGCGTAGCGATTTCCCGAATCAGGTGAACAATGTTCTCTGCTTCCCATTCATCTTCCGTGGCGCGCTCGATGTCGGCGCAACCACGGTGAATGAGGCGATGAAAGTCGCAGCGGTGAAAGCGATTGCTGACCTCGCGATGGCCGAGCAAAACGATCAGGTCGCGGCAGCGTACGGCGACAGCGGTTCGCTCTCGTTCGGCCCCGAGTATCTGATCCCGAAACCGTTCGATCCGCGCCTGATCGTGCGCATCGCTCCAGCAGTCGCCAAGGCCGCGATGGACTCCGGCGTCGCCACGCGTCCGATCAAGGATTTTGACGCTTACAAACAGCAGCTTGCGCAATTCGTGTATCACTCCGGCGCTGTGATGAAACCGATCTTCGACTCGGCGCGCATGTCGCCGCGTCGTGTGGTGTTTGCTGAGGGCGAGGACGAGCGCGTAATGCGTGCCGTTCAGGTAGTGATCGACGAAGGCATCGCAAAGCCGATCCTGATTGCACGTCCTGCGGTGTTCGAAAAGCGACTTGAGAAATTCGGGCTGCGCATGAAACCCGGCGTTGACATTGAACTAATCAACCCCGAGCAGGATGATCGTTTCCGGTCTTATTGGCAGGAATATCACCAGCTAACGCAGCGCTCTGGAATCAATTCGCAACTCGCCAAAATCGAGATGCGCCGTCGCCTGACGCTGATTGGTGCGATGATGGTTCGCAAAGGAGACGCCGACGCGATGATTTGCGGTACCTACGGCACGCACGACATTCATCTTCGATACATTGATCAGGTACTCGGCTTGCGCAAAGGCGCGCATGAATACGCCGCAATGAACGGGCTTATGTTGCCGGGTCGTCTGCTGTTTTTGGTGGATACACACGTCAACTATGACCCAACCGCCGAGCAGTTGGCCGAGATCACCATCATGGCTTCCGAAGAGTTGCAGCGCTTCGGCATCACGCCCAAAGTGGCGCTGTTGTCGCACTCCAATTTTGGCACCGCGAATACGCCATCGGCCCTGAAAATGCGCGAAGTCCTGCGCCTGGTTCGTGCGCGTGCGCCACATCTTGAAGTTGATGGCGAAATGCATGGCGACTCAGCTCTGGACGAAGATTCACGCAAAGGTGTCGGCGATTCGCCGCTCTCTGGTTCCGCCAATTTGCTGGTGTTTCCGAATATCGACGCTGCCAATATTTCTTATAACCTGTTGAAAGTTGCGGCAGGCAACAACGTCGCTGTTGGGCCGATTCTGTTGGGCTGCGCGAAACCAGTTCATATCCTCACGCCAAGCGCTACCGTGCGCCGCATTGTGAACATGACGGCGCTGGCCGTGGTGGACGCGAACAACGTTCGCTAACGCGTGGCCGGAGCGACGGAAGTCGCGAAAAAAACGATGGCCCGTGAGCCATCGTTTTTTTTGCAGAAAGCTCGTTTCGCCGCTATTCGCGACTCGCGTCGCTCCTACAATTGGATATGCACGATCAAACCTCACCCTCTCCGTGGATGATCCGCCATGCCGGTTTTGTTAAAGCAAGAACGACGCTGCTTGACGTCGGCTGTGGGCACGGGCGACATGCGAAATTCTTCGCGTCACGAGGTGTTTTGGTCACCGCCGTTGATCGCGACGCCGCTGCGCTGACTTCCATTCGCGGCACCACCGGCGTTACGATTGAGCAGCGTGACCTCGAGAATCATCCGTGGCCGTACGCACCGGAATCGTTTGATTGCATTGTCGTGTGTAACTATTTGTGGCGTCCGACGACTGCGGCTTTGCTAGCGACCTTGAAGCCAGGCGGCCTCTTGCTGTACGAGACATTCATGGTTGGCAATGAGCGCTTCGGTAATCCGTCGCGGCCTGATTTTTTATTGCGGCCAAACGAGTTGTTGCAATGGGTTAGCGGCTCCTTCAAGACGCTGGCCTTTGAGCAAAGTCAAGAGTTGAGCCCGGACGGCGCACCCATCGCGATGAAGCAAAAAATCGCAGCGATCAAATTTTTTCCGCAGCCGATGGTTGAAGCTCCGGTGGATGGCGCGGCTGTTGAAGCGGGTCAAGTTACTGAGAATAGCGCCGACAAAGATAGCGCTGACGTTGGCTCGTCGAGTGGTGGAATAGGGCGCGCTTAACTAAACCTAAGCTCGCCTGCTTCACGAATCGATTACGCAGCGCGCAGAATCGCTCCGTCGATGCGAACTGTGCCAGCGCGCACGGCTTCGTTCACGAGCCAATTAGCGGAAGCCCCGTCACTAATCCTGAAAAACAGTGCGTTGTAGTCGCGGTGCACACCGATGCGGTCTACGTAAGCGGGCACATCGGAGAGCGCCATTTCTTCTCGCCACATGATCAAATAAATGAACATGCCTTTCACGACGCTCTTCACGATTTTCATGTCGTCTTCGGCGAAGGCTTCCGGCTTGGCGCTGGCTCGCGCGAGTGCAGGTGCGGAGTCCGTAAACGTAGGGCCGTGTCCGGGCTTCGCGAGTGCAACATCAAGCTCGCCGAGGCATTGAACGCGGCACCTTGTGCGGCCAGTGGTTTCGGGTCAATCGCTTGCAGCAGAAAAAACGGTAGCCGTTGCCCCACGCGCTGGCCTCTTTCGAGCCGCTGCTCCTTGGCATTTCCCCGCGGCGACCTACGATAGACGCGAGTCCTTCGGCGGCGCGGCGCAACACGTTTAACAATAGTCGCGTGCGCTACACTTTGCTGGACTAAATTTCTACGGGCAAATCATGCCGTCTTTTTCCACGCTTCGCATCGATCACGATGCAACCAACCCGCGTATCGCTCGCTTGTTGCTCAATCGCCCCGAGCGACTAAACGCCATCAACGACGACACGCCTAGAGAGATTCGCGCCGCGGTCGAATGGGCAAATGCGGATCCTCAGGTTCACGTCATTATTGTTGAGGGCGCTGGCAAGGGTTTTTGCGGTGGTTATGACCTCAAGTGGCTAGGCGAAGGCGACGTTGATCATCCTTGCCAGCAGGAGCGCAGCCCATGGGACCCGCTGGAAGACTTCGCGTATATGAAGCGAAACACCGACGACTTTATGGCTCTGTGGCGCAGTGCCAAACCGACGATCGCTAAAGTGCACGGTTACGCCGCTGCGGGCGGCAGCGATATCGCGCTCTGTTGCGATCTCCTGATGATGGGCGAATCAGCGCGAATTGGCTACATGCCTACACGGGTGTGGGGGTGCCCGACAACCGCCATGTGGACCTTTCGCGTTGGCGCAACGCGCGCGAAGCAATTGATGTTCACTGGCGACACCATCGATGGTGCCACCGCCGCCGCGTGGGGACTGGCCAACGAAGTGGTGCCCGACGGTGAGCTTGATGCCGCAACACTGAAACTGGCTAACCGAATTGCGGGAGTTCCGCGCGGTCATCTGGCCATGCACAAAATGGTCGTCAATCAGGTGATGTTGACAATGGGCCTGGAGCAAACGCAGACGATGGCGACTATCTTTGATGGCATCACACGCCACAATCCCGAAGGCATGTGGTTTCGCCGCTACGCGCAGACAGAGGGCTTCAAAGCGGCCGTTGAATGGCGAGACAGTGGTCGGGCCATTCCAGAGGGCGACGAAGCTCGGGCAGCTGTCACGCAAATGGATGCAGACAGGAAGTTGCAAAAAGAATAGCAAATGTGGTCGTTTGACTAAAGCGCGAACACTTGGTCTCCGTCGCGCTTGCCAACGCCTGAACGAATGGCTTCGTTAACGAGCCAATCAGCGAAAGCCTCGGCGCTCATGCGAAAAAACTGCGAGTTGTAATCTCGATGCACGCCGATCTGTTTAACGTATGTGGGCAACTCGGCGAGCAACATTTCCTGTCGCGTCATTAGCGAAAAACTGAACATCGTTTTCACTACGTTACGTGCGATTTTCATGTCGTCTTCGGCGAAGGCGTCGAGCTTGGCGCTGGCTCGTGCAAGCGCACCCGAGAAGTCCGTAAACATCGGGCCGTGACCGGGGATGACAAGTGCTACGTCAAGCAGAGCCAGGCGCGCGAACGTGGCCCGTTGGGCGGCCAACGGTTTCGGATCAATCGCTTGCGGCGGCACAAAACCGTAGCCGTTTTCCCACAGCGCGTCGGCCGAAATCAGGATGCGCAACTTCGGCGAATAAAGCACCAGCGAGCCCATGTCGTGACCGGGCGTGGCAATCGTGTGCCACGCTTCACCGCCCAACTGATCCTGTTGCCCCGGCTCGATCACATCGTCCCAAGCAAAGCGTTCGCATTCCTGATCGGCGTAAGAAAGCATTTGCTCCGGCGAATCCCAATTTACGAGCAACGGTTGCTCATCGACGGGTACAGCGATGGAGCAACCTGGATACGCGCGCTGCAAGTCCGCGTTGCCACCGATGTGGTCGCTATGAATGTGGGTGTTGATGATGCGATCAAGCGACGGGTTGCCCCAAGCTTCGAGAACGCTCGCGACCTTTGCTAGCGTCCGGTCGTTAAATTTTTTGTAGCCAGTGTCGATGAGCGTTGCTCGCTCGTCGTCGCGAAACATCACGTGATTGGCCGACAACCAATCGCGTTCGATGAACGATACGTTGGGCGGCAAAGTCACTCTGCAACACCTAATAAGTGTGCTGCAAAGCCATGTGCCTCAAGCTCCGCCAGCAGTTGAGTCACGTGTGGCCGATCACGTGTTTCGAGTGTCAATTCCACCTCGGTCGACTTCACGCTGAACACGCCAAACAGGCGCTGATGCTCCACGTCCACCACGTTCGCGCCGACGTCCGCCACTACTTTAGTGAGGTTCGCAAGTGCACCCGCAATGTCTGGCAATTTCACGCGAACGCGGATCAAGCGTCCCTCTCGGACGAGGTTGCGCATGAGGATGCTCGCCAGGATGCGCGAGTCAATATTGCCGCCACAGAGTACGACCCCGACCTTCTTGCCGACGAAGCGATCCTTGTACTGCAGCAGCGCAGCGACACCGGCCGCACCTGCGCCTTCGGTCACGGTCTTCTCGATTTCGATCAGCAGCGCAATCGCCTCTTCAATCGTTGATTCATCGACCAGCAATATGTCGTTCACCAATGCACGAATAATCGTTAACGGTAGCTCGCCAATATCGCGAACCGCAAGGCCCTCAGCGATAGTCTCGGTGCCCACACTGACTGGCTCACCGCGCAAACGTTGTGCCATCGCCGAAAAGGTTTTTGATTCGACGCCATATATCTCGATATCAGGCTTCACCGAACGCGCGGCGACAGCACAGCCAGCAAGCAAACCACCACCACCCACTGGTATCACGAGCGTGTCCAACTGCGGCGCAGCTTCCAGTATTTCCAGAGCAAGCGTGCCCTGTCCAGCCACAATATACGGATCATCAAACGGGTGCACAAACGTGTACTGATGCTGCGCAGCAAGTTCGCGTGCATGCGCTGATGCCTCAGCTAAAGTGTTGCCAATCAGTACGACCTTTGCGCCGTGACCTTCAGTATTCCGTACTTTTACGAACGGCGTGTAAGCGGGCATCACAATCGTCGCCGGAATGCCCAGCCGACCCGCGTGATACGCCACGCCCTGCGCATGATTGCCTGCACTCATCGCGATCACACCGCGCGACTTTTCCTCCGCCGTGAGCGAGAGCAATTTATTCAGCGCGCCACGCTCTTTAAAGCTCGCAGTGAACTGCAAGTTCTCAAACTTGAGCCACACCTCGCAATTGAAAATTCGCGACAGCGTTTTTGAATGCAGGCAGGGCGTGTTCTCAACCGCACCAGCGATTTTGTCGCGGGCGGATTGCACGTCAGCGAGGGTGACGGGTAAGTCGTGCAGGTCGATTTGGGTAGTCATGCGCATGATTGTAAGAGTGAGGAAATCGCTGGCGTTCGATCATTCATGACATTAGCATTCTGAACATGAAAATCGCGAAGAAAATCTTGTTGAGCCTGTTGGCCATTCCGCTGGTGCTGCTTGCCTTTGCGGTTGCGGTGCAGACCTACTACCATTTCACGCCGGTCGCGTTATCGGCTGAGGCGATTGCGCTCAACGCACGTGCCGCGAAATTGCCGACGCTGACCGAAAACGGCTATCGGTTGTATGGCTTGTTTGCGCCGCGCGAGCAGGATCCTGTGGTGTTCGGGAAGTGTCTGACTGACGCGTATGAGCAGCATCGTCGTGAGGTTAATCAAGCCGGTGTGAAGATGCCTTCGCACGACGATAAGCCAGCCTGGGCGGCTTATGAGAAGGGGGTAGCGGACCGGAGTAAGGCGCTTGACGACACATGCCTCAAAGGAGGCACGCGCCTGACCCTTCCGAAGGCGCTTACTGATATTCGGGCGAACCTTGCTACGACCGAAGACCAATGGAAGACGCTCGCGGCGGTCGTTCCCGATGAAACCGTGCTTTCGCGCGCCGACGCTGTGCGTAACGATGGTGTGCGTCGGCTGGGCGCGGAGGTGGATTCACCATTCGTGAGCTACGAAAGTCTGATGAAGCTTGAGCGCTGGCGCATTGCGCGAGGCGTTATTGCCTGGCGCAGTGATGACCGCCAGGAAGCGACGAACCTGTGGACGACCGCGATTGCGGACTGGTCTAATTCTGCGAACAGCAACTTGATAGAGGCGATGCTGGCTGCAGCGGCGCAAACGCAAGTGTTGATTGCCATGCAAACTGGTGTGGCGCAGTCAGCGCGAATTGACGGCGCGACTGCCGACGCTTTGCTGGCTGCTATCAAGCCGATTGAGTCGATGCCCGAGGCGATAGCCAATTCGATGCTGGCAGAGTGGCAAATGCAATGGAACATGATGAAGCAGGTATCGAAGCTTTCTTCCTTTGCGGCCACCGTCGCGACGGAGCGAAACGCGTTTGAGCGCGCTATGGATCGCGTCGGCGCCTGGACGCTTGACTTCAATGGAACCATGAACGAGTTAGCCAAATCGAACCTGTGGACGCAGGACGCACTTCGCAAGGTGGCGCGCGGTCAAGCGCAACCTGAATATCCCGCTGAAATGTTTGCCTTTGGCTGCACGTCGGACATGGACTGGGGCATCGCGTGCACGCCGTTCATGCGCAACTCGACCGGTCAAATTTTGTCAGCCATAGCGATGCCGTCGTTTGTGAGCTACGGCACGCGAATCGCCGATTTGCGAAACCTCGCCGCTGCAACGCGGTTGACCATCGCAGTGCGACGCCGTCCGTTGGCTGGGGATGCGTTGGCGCAGTTTGTCGCGAATGCGCCAGGCGATATGCGTGACGTATTCACCGGGCGTCCGTTTGTTTATGATTCGGCGCGGAAGCGCCTGAGCGTCGAATTGCGCGAACGAAGCACAATACTCGGAGATAAAGGGCCGTACGAGCTGCAACTGTAGAGAAGCGCCTGCCGTTGGAAGGGGCAGTGTCCGCCCATTTGCGTTTTCAGGATGCTCACTGATTCACGTCAATATCCGCGCCGTGCGATTGTGTAATTCTCGCGATCATTGCCAAGTCTCGGGAGACGGATCATGCCCCACCTATCTCTACGCATCATTCGCGAGGAGCATGCCGCTCTCGCCGCGATGCTACGCTCGCTGACACTCATGGTTGAGCGCGGCCCGAAGCGCGATACAGGAACCTTTTTCACCGTGTTGCGCGCGATGCTCTTTTATGTTGACGAGTTTCCCGAGCGCTTGCATCACCCGAAAGAGACCGAGCTGCTGTTTCCCAAACTGCGGCGTTCTTCCCCGGAGATCAGTGCTGACCTCGATCGCCTGGACCGTGATCATTCGAAAGGTGAGGCCAGTATTCGCGAGTTGCAGCACTTGCTTCTGGCCTGGGAATTCATCGGCGAAATGCGTCGCGGCGCGTTCGAAGGCGCGTGCCTGCGCTATGTGAAGTTTTACCTCGAACACATGCGACTGGAGGAGACCCTGATCCTGCCAGCTGCCGAGCGCTGCCTGAGCGAGGCGGAATGGAGCGAGCTCGACGACGCGTTCGCCAGTAACCGCGATCCGTTGACGCGGCAGTTCGCCCCGGATCCAGCCTATGAGCGCTTGTTTGCAACTATCTTGCTAAAGGCGCCGGCTCCGATTGGGGTGGGTGAAGATGTCTAACTCCACCTACAGCTTTATCGCGAAAAGGCCACCGCTTAGGGGCTGAGCGCACATCGTGCAAATAGTCGACTTTGTATAAATATTGCCTACAGAACCTATGCAGTGGTCGTTATGAGAAAAAGCTGTAAAGTGGGACTCAACGTTTTGATGTTCGCAACAAGCTCACCGCGAGCCCGCCCAGCACGATGACAGCCAGGCCCAAAACGCCCCACAGCACGAACGATTTTTGCGTCGCTATGGCGAATATTTCGGCTGCGGCACTGGGCTTTGCGGGCAGTTGATTGACGCTCATTGTGGCCATCAATACCGGCAATTGGAACTCGCCGCCGTTTTGATAATTGGGCATCAACGTGGTCACGGGCACGGCGGTAGATTGCGCGCTGGTGTTTCCGGTGGCCAACGTGAACGGGCCGTCACCCGTTGCGATGAACAGCACGTTGAGCGGCGCATATTCGAGCGCAAGCGTGATCGGCACGCCAGTCAGGTTGTAGCCGCGCAATGCTTCCACGCGGACGAGGGATTCCAGTGGCGACGACATCGGCACCGATCGGTTGATGCTCTGTGCGGCGTTGCCTGAAGCGAGGCGATACACGACCGTATTCGCCACCGTGCGCCACGGGTCGCCGCTGCGTGAGCGCGTGAGCACACGCACAGGCATCAGCGCGTTCGCGGTGCTCGTTTGCAGGCGTATCGCGGTGGCGCGCAAGCCCGGTGTGATCGTCCATTCGGCGAGGCCTTCCGATGCGGTTTGTGGCGCACCTAGTTCGATCACTACCGGTTGGGCCCGATTCGTACTCAGCGTGCCGATGGTGCGCAGCGCGGCGACGGCAAGGCTTGGTGCGTCGGACCAGGTGAGTCGCAAATACTGTCCTTCAAACTTTTGACCCGCAGGCAAATCCACGCGACGGTTACTCGGCCCCTCGCTGCCGAAATCAAACACCGGCGATTGCGACGCCACGGTTCGCCAGCTCTTCAAATCGGCGCTAACGTCGAGCGTCACTTTAACGATCAACGACGGCGGCAACGTAGTTTCCAGCTCGACAGCGCGCAGTTCATTTTTGAGATTGCGGGTGTCGAACAACAGGCCGCGCACGGCAGTGGCATCGCGTTTTTGATCAGCCCCGGTGGTGGCGGCACCGACTTCTATCACCCGTCGGTTGGGACCTTCGATGATGCGTAACGCGGGTGCGTTAGTCGTTGTTCCAGTGCTGGTTGAGGCGGTGTAAATCGGCAGCGCCGCAAAGCGCTCACCCGCGACGTCCTGCTTGTCTGGTGCTTTTCGTGACGCGTCGATCACCGCGAGTGGTAACGACAGCCCCGCCGCGTTGAACACGCGCAGATCACCACCATTGGCACTGCGCAACGCAGCGATTGACGGGCCTGGCAGCGCAACGCGCGCAATCGCTGTCCCGTTGGGCACGACCACCGCAGCCCGCGTCGAGAACTCATTGACCGTTTGCGCGTTGACGTCATGCCCAGTCAGAAATGCCGAGAGCACGATCGTACCGAGACGAATAAGACGTAGCGAAGTCATGTGTTGTCCCCAGCGATTGCCGTTGCCTTCGTTTCTTTATGTTCCTTCGAAGGAGCCAGCGCGGCAGGCGGTAAGGGCGCAAAGTATCCCACCGCTACCATCAAAATGCCGACGCCAATGAAGGCAACGATGCGCTCGCCACCGCCCGAGTTCGCGAGATCAACCACCAACAATTTAACCACCGTCAACGCAAGCAAAGCCGCGCCCGCTTGCCAGATGACGCGTGCGCCTTTGCGGTGTCCGATAAACATTGTGGCGACGCCGAGGAGCGTCCACAACACCGAGTAGCCGGCCTGCACGAAGAACGAAGACGAAAGCGCGCTGCTGTTCCATGCGATGCCCCGGAAGTGATGGGCAAAGCGCAGCCACACGGTGTTCACCACGATGAATGCAGCGAACGCGAGCATGCCAAACAAAACGCCACTGCGCAGTGGTGACGTTGCATTCACCAGTGTTGATTCGCGGACTTGTTTCAGCCAAAGCGCAACGCTGGCAATGGCGATGAAGGCCAACAAATCCACCGGATTCAGGAGTGGAACGTAAGGCAGCGGATCGACATTGCCACCGGCCGTGCAGGCCATTGCGAGCGCGCCCAATGTGGTCAATATCGCAACGCCTGAACCGGCATACATCGCGTACTCACGCTGGAACCGGTCCAATGGCCAGCTCGTGGGTTGTGCGGCCCATACGCGCTTCGACGCCAGCGCCAACATGATGAAGGTGCTCGCCACGATGAGAATCGCAGCTGCCCAGTCAGTCGCATATAACTGTCCGGCGCTGATGGCTCGGTCAAGCACGCTGCCCATCAGCAGGATCAGCAGCAGCGTGTTCCCAACGTGAACGATGCGCCACCAGCGCGTTGGCGACAGGGCGTCAACACCGCGCAGCATGATGAAATGCATCGCGAGCATCGCGAGCCAGAGCAGGGCGTCGAGCCACAGCGCCAGATGCGAATTAATGATGAGATGCGCGGTCGCGGCAACGAGCAAAAACGGCAATACGGCGACGACCGGGTAACGCGCGCTCGACCAGCCCGTCCGCTGCCACGCCTGAAACGCAATGAATGACAAGGCGACGAACGTAAAGCTTGCCCACATGAAGCGCGCGGTGTCGCTCAATTGAATGCGAGAAGAGAGCAACTCCGTCCACACACCAAACAACATCCAGGCAAAGCCCGTCAGGAAAAAGAGCGTACTCGCGGTGTCTGTCAGTGTCGTATTCACTTTGCCATCGGGTGTGTCTTCGATTGCAAAGGTAAGACGTGCCGCGCGCGCGTCGGCATACGCCCACCATGAGATCGCGAGGCTACCGACCGCGAGCATCAGCGTGCCGATAAAGTGACTATTGGCGAATGCGTGGATCGCGGGGATCGGGTTGCCTTCGAACGAAGCCGCAAAGGCGAGCGCCGCGAGCAATTGCATCAACGCGCCAAAGGCCTGACCCATCCAGCGCTTTTGTTGAGTCGCGAGCCAATACACCCCTGCGCCCTCAATCGCCCAGACGGCTGCGGTCAGTCGACCGTCCACCGCCAAAGGCACGGCGAGCGTGGCGAAGATCAACGCTAACGCGGCATAGCTCAAGGTGAGCCAGCGGGCCATCGCAGGCTCGTGATCGTGATCCGTGTGATCGCGATTGCGCAACGCAAACGCCAGAATCAGGTAGATTGCACTCGCAATCAAAGCCGAAATCGCCGCGCCATATTCAAAGTGCGCAACGAGCTGTGTTTGCAACGCGAAGCTCACGATCGGTGTGCCGAAAATCAGCATGCCGTCAAGCGTTTGCCCTTTCTTGTCAGAGTGGCGCAGCGCGTAAAACAGCCCAATAGCGACGTAGATGGCGAAGAACGCAATCAGGAACGGCTGTGTGCTCGCATACTGTTCCGGCACGTATTTGAGCGCGCCCCACATCGTTGCAACCAGAAACGTCGAGACGAAACCAAGCAGGTTCAATACACGCCAGGGTCGTAGCCACGCAACGATACCGATAGCGACGTTGAGCAACAGGTAATAGCTGAACAAGGCAACATGATTGCTGGAGCCGGTGGACACCAGAATCGGCGTTGCGAACGCGCCGGCAAATCCGACCACAGCGAGTGCCTGCTTGTTCGCCAGTAACGCGAGCAACGTGGACAACGCGCACACAAATCCCATCAACACTAACGCGGCCACAGGCGGTATCAACCCGTACAGCTTGAATGCCGCAAAGATCGTCAGATACAGCACCGCCACACCCGCGCCCTGCAACAAAATTGCGTAGTTGGAGCGCGTTGAGTCGTCCGCCTCAGTTGCCAATGCTGCGCGAGCGAGACGGAAGCCCTGCACGAGCAGCGCAATGCCGACAAGCCCAATTGCAGCCAGGCGCAATTCAGGCGGAAACAGCGCGTTATCTGCTGCCCACTTCGCGAGGAAGGACAGGCCGATGAAAAGCACAATGGCACCGACGCGAGCGACCGTATTGCCACCAAAGAGCCACGCCTTTGCCCGCGCTACGAGTATTTCGATGGCGTTCGGCTTTGCGGGGGGGTTGAGCGCGGGTTCAGGCGTGGGTGCGGTCGCGACAGATGCTATCGGCGGCATCGCTTCCGTCGCCGACGCTGCCAGATTGAACGAATCATTCAGCGCGGACGATAGCGACGCCGTATTGCTGGCTGCGACGACAGCACCGGCAGTCATCGGCTGCGCGGAGGCCACCACTGGCGCAACAGGCTCTGGCGTCGCAACTTTCGACGCGGTGGATGCTGTTACTGTTGGTGCAGCGGCCTGCGAGACAGTTGGCCCGGTAAGACGCGTCACTTCGCTGCGCACGGCCTTTCGCAGCGTCCATCCCGCGAGCGCGCCAAGCAGCGCGCCAACGATCCATTCCCAGTCGTCGCTGCGGTGCGACACCAGAACGCTAATCAGCGCTCCCCATATGGCTCCCCAAACAATCATGAAATCTCCCCGGGTTTTTGCGTAGTCCAGCCGCAACAATACTCGCTAACGGTAGGGTCGCGCAACGCATTTGCAATCGTTTCATATTTCGATACTGCAAGTGCTTCTGTGTAGGGGAAATGTAGGTTGCTGTACGTCCGCTTTGCAGTTATTGCAACGCCAGAAAAAACTCCCGCACCATACGCGCGCGATCATTGAGCAGCGGCACCGGGCGCTCGATTTTTACCTTGTCTTGCCCATGCAAACGGTAGCGTCCATCTTTCTGGATCAGTGTGATCAGTTTGATCGGTTCGAAGCTGGGTTTTGGTTTGAATGTGATGATCGTTCGCTCGGGGGCGCTGTCGATTTTCTTGACGCCGACTGCTTTACCTGCGATGCGCAATTGATGCGCGGAAACTAACGATTCTGTTGCGGATGGAAGCAATCCAAATCTGTCAATCAACTCTTCCTTCAAGTCGTTCAACGAGTCTTCATCTTCGCAGTTGGCAAGGCGTTTGTAGATCACCAGACGCTCATGCACACCGGCGCAATAGTCGGCGGGCAGCAGCGCGGGAACATGCAGATTGACCTCGGTCGTGACACCCAACGGCTCATCAAGATCAGGCTCGCGACCGGCCTTCAATGCGCGCACGGCCTGATTGAGCATTTCGCTGTAGAGCGAGAAGCCGATCTCCTGCATTTCACCCGATTGATTGTCGCCGAGCACTTCGCCCGCGCCGCGAATTTCGAGGTCATGCATGGACAGATAAAAGCCTGCGCCGAGATCTTCCAGTTGCGTAATCGCTTCGAGCCGTTTCTTGGCGTCAGCGCTGATCGCATCATCACCGGGAATCAGCAGATAGGCATAGGCCTGATGATGCGAACGCCCGACGCGGCCGCGCAATTGATGCAACTGCGCGAGGCCGAATTTGTCTGCGCGATTGATGAGAATCGTGTTGGCATTGGCGACGTCGATACCCGTCTCAATGATGGTCGAACAAAGCAGAACCTGAAAGCGCTGCTGATAGAAATCGCGCATCACGCCTTCGAGCTGCGACGCACCCATCTGACCGTGACCGACGCGGATGCGCGCCTCAGGCACGATAGCTTCCAGCCGTTCGCGCATGTTCTCGATGGTCTCGATTTCATTGTGCAGGAAGTAAATTTGCCCACCGCGTTTCAGCTCGCGCAAAATCGCTTCGCGGATGATGCCGTCACCGCCTTTGGCGACGAAGGTTTTGATCGACAACCGCTTCTGCGGCGCCGTTGCAATCACACTGAAATCGCGAATGCCTTCGAGACTCATTGCGAGCGTGCGCGGGATCGGCGTGGCGGTCAGCGTGAGCACGTCCACCTCGGCGCGCAGTTTCTTCAACTGCTCTTTTTGTCGCACACCGAAACGATGCTCTTCGTCGATGATGACGAGTCCGAGATTTTTGAATTTGATGTCAGGCTGAATGAGTTTGTGCGTGCCGATGACGAGATCGACTTTACCCTCGGCCATGCCTTGTAGCGTGGCCTTGATTTCCTTTGGCGAACGGAAACGCGACAGCTCTTCAATGCGAATCGCCCAGGGCGCAAACCGATCCTTGAACGTGTTGTAGTGCTGCTCGGTCAACAGCGTCGTCGGTACGAGCAGCGCTACCTGTTTTCCGCCCATCAATGCGACAAAGGCCGCACGTAGTGCAACCTCGGTTTTGCCGAAACCGACGTCGCCGCAGACCAGTCGATCCATCGGTTTAGCCGCGACCAGATCCTGAATGACGGCTTGAATGGCCGCGCTCTGGTCGGGTGTTTCTTCGAAGGCAAAACCCGCAGCGAAGGCCTCGTAATCGTTCCAGTCAATCTTGAACGCATGGCCCGTTCGCGCGGCGCGTTGGGCGTAAATATTCAATAGTTCTGCCGCCGTGTCCCGCGCTTGTTTCGCAGCTTTTTTCTTCGCCTTCTCCCAATGGCCCGAGCCCAGCGTATGTAAAGGAGCATGCTCGGGCGAAGTGCCGCTGTATCGAGAAATCAGATGCAGGTTTGATACGGGCACGTAGAGCTGCGCGTCGCTTGCGTATTGCAAATGCAGGAACTCAGTCGGGCCTTCGCCCAAGTCGAGTGACACGAGGCCGAGATAGCGCCCGATGCCATGTTCTTCATGCACCACCGGGTCGCCAACCTTGACCTCCGAGAGATCCTTCAACATCGAATCGATGTTGCTAGTCTTCACGCGTTTGCGACGTGTTGACCGCGTGGTGCTCGGATAGATTTCGGCTTCAGTGACGAAGCTCAATTTTTCTTCAACCAGAATCGTACCGGTGAACAGCGGTGCAGGCGTGATGCAGAACGCTTCCGTCACCGCGAGAAAACTGGTGAAGTCCTCGACTTTGTGTGGCGTCAGGCCATGCTCAACAAACATTTCCTGCAAGGTTTGCAGGCGTCCCGCGCTTTCAGCGCAAAGCAAAACGCGGCCACTTTTCTGTGTTGAGTTCGCCAGGAAATCGGCGAGCGCGCCAAGCGGTCGCTCTTTGCGGCGATCAATCTCCATCGGGGGGACGCGATGCGTCGTCTCGCTTTCGCCTGACTTCAGTTCGTAGCGCGAATAGGCCTTTAGTTCATGCAAAAAGTCATCGCGCGCGAAGTACAACTCGGCCGGTTCCAGCAACGGCCTTGCGCTGTCGCCCCGCAGCAGCCCCCAACGCTCTCGCGTTTCGCGCTCGAAGTCGGTGAGCACCGCGTGCACATCGCCAAGAAGCGCAAATACAGCGTCCTTCGGTGCATGATCAAACAGCGTTTCCGCTGCATCGAAAAAGAGCGGCAGGTAATACTCAATGCCGCCTGGAAAGATGCCGTTCGACACATCTTTATACGCCGAGGATTTCGAAGGGTCGCCTTCGAATATCTCGCGAAATCGCTGGCGGAAAACAGTGCGCCCTGCCTCATCCGTCGGGAACTCGCGAGCGGGCAACAGCGAGAGTTCGTTGACGGGATACAGCGTGCGCTGCGTGTCCGGCTCAAACGTTTTGATCGACTCAATTTCGTCGTCAAACAAGTCAAGGCGAACGGGCAGCGTGCCACCCGTCGGGTAGATGTCGATGATGCCGCCGCGAACGGCAAATTCGCCTTGCGAAACGACCTGTGTGACGTGGGTGTAAGCGCCGAGCGTCATCTGCTGGCGCAGCTTGTCGACGTCTAGTTTCTGCCCTTTTTTGAGCGCGAATGTGCGCGCTGCAATGAAGCTGCGCGGTGCCAGTTTTTGCGTGGCTGTGGTTGCCGCGACGATCATTACGTCACATGCGTTGGTGGCCAGCGCGTAGAGCGCTTTCAGACGATCACTGACCAGATCAGGATGCGGCGAAAAGTGATCGTAGGGCAGCGTTTCCCAGTCGGACAACTCGCGTACTCGTAGTGCCGGATCGAACCAACCGATCTCAACGGTGAGCTGATGCACGTCCTGTGCGTCGGCGCAGGTAACGATCAGCGTGCGTTTGCTTGTGCGCAGCGTTGCCGCGAGGCGAGCGAGCGCGAGCGCGGTGCCCGCGCCTGCGGGGCGAGCGACGGTGGCCCGCTCGCCGTTGCGAGGTAAAGCAGGAAGTAACGAGGTAGTTTCAGAAGAAGCGGGCAAAGAAAAACCTCGCGAGAGGCACCGCCTCACGCGATATCAGTCGAACAAGCTGAAATTATAGGGAGCGAGGCAGCGGCTACCGAATCGCCAATCTATGCCGTCATCCTCGACCGAAGGTCCGGGATCCAGACGGTTGCCACAACGAGAACTGTCGGAGTTACTGCGAACTCGGCCCTTCTGAACGCACACGCCTGGCGAGAATGATGGCAGGTGGCGCCACGCAGTGATTGCGTACGTCATAACTCTACTGGGTCGGCGAAGACCGCAGCGGCGTCACCTTACCGTTACCAATCAAAAATTCCACACGTAGAATCGCCTCGCCCTTTTCATCCTTGAATGTGTAGCCAACGACAGAAACTTTGTCTCCGACTTTGATCGATTCGACTTTCCACGCATCCATGCGTGTCATCGGCGCGAGTTCGATCTCCCAGACTTTGTCTTTTCGCGTCGGTGCTTTGGCGGTGCCGAGAATCATCACGGCATCAACGTTTGCGCTTTGCTTCGGTACGGCAAATCGGGTGAGCGCTGCCGCTGGAGCAGCACCGTTCACTTCGAGCCTGAGCTCGGCATGCGGGTTTTGCCACTTCACGCTTTTGACGACGCCCTCAAGGTAAATCGGTTTCGCTTCATCAAAGCTGCTCCAGCCGTGATGGGCTGAGGTTGCCGTGCCGAAGAGCGCAAGCAGGGAAACAAGAAGTACGCGAACCATGATGACTCCTCAAAAAACTAAACGTAGGCGATCCAGCGACCACACACAATTATCGCGATCCACAGCAAGAGCGAGAACAGGGCTTGCCCACGTGTGACGAGACTCGCAGGATTCAACGGGCCGCGACTGTGCAAAATCGCGGCGTTGGTGCCCGCAGTAAACAACAGCAACATCTTCAAAAGAAAGGCGCTGTTGCCAATGAAATCCGAAGCCCGAGAAAGGAACATGAGGCTGCCGACCATTGCAGCGAGCGTGAAGCCAAGCAGCGTCCATGGCAGAGTCGCCGTGGCAAGCGCACGCACATCAATCGAGCCGAGCCCAAACAGTCGCACGCCGATCAAGCGCAGATCAACGATCCAGAGCGAGCCGAAAGTGATCGCAATCGCGATGATGTGCAGCGACTCTAGCGTCGGATAAACGAGCGGTGCCGAGCGCAGCCATACGGCGAATGGCCAGTTTTGTAGCGCCAGCGTGATTGCAGGATTCAAGGCGGTCAACCGAAAGCGTGAGTCGAGCAATTGTTCCACGTAAACGTCCGTTGCGTCGGCAATGTGACCTCGTTTGAATCGTGTTCGCTGCTCCAAGCTGCCCTTCGCGGCAGTGTCGGCTGCGCGTCGCCGCCATTCGCGTGTGCAGCTCGGCAATCGTTTTGCTTCCCGGCTTCTCGAACGCGAACGGTAACTCCGCGTGAACGACGCAGGCGACGCTTGCCTTGAGCAGCGCCCAGCCGAAGCCTCCCGCCATTGCCAAATGTGCCGACAATCGCCTTCAGCCCCTTAAGTGACCTTCGTCACCCGAAAAAGCTGCTATCGTCCGGCGAGCATTTTTTCATCGCCGAGTCGGCGTGCGAAAGCGACCAATGCGACGATGCAGATCAGCACCGGCACAGCCCACATCGCGACCCATTCCAGCGGCAGAATCGCCTCGGCGCGCAGCACTTTTGAGAGTACGGCGAATTGCCCGTTCACCGGCACCCAGACGTCCCACCATGGCGCTTTGGTTTGTCGCAACCAGCTAATGAGCGGCAGTAAGCCGACCAGCGACACCGCCAGCGTGAGAGAGCTTTGCGCCTCTTTTGCCGTCTTGCCTGCTGCGCCGAAAGCGAGCAAAACGCCCGGTACCATGAACGCAAACGGAATCAACACCGCCATGAATCCGGCGAACTCGCGTGCGCCGAAATTAAACGGCAACCCAAGTTTTCCGAGCGGCACCAATTTCAACGCGATCAAAAACCCGAGCATCGAGGCCGTAACCGCCAACAGGTTCACCAGGGCGACCGCCAGCCATTTGCCGATTGCAAGCTCCGACGCCGCCACTGGCGTCGTGAGCAGAGGCTCCAGCGTTTGCCGTTCGCGTTCGCCAGCCGTCACGTCCAGTGCGGCCGCAATCGCGCCCATGAGGCCTGCAAACAAGGCGTAAAAACTCATCATTTGCAGGAATCGTGCGCTCCGTTGTTCGACACTCGACAGATCAAGCTCTTCGAGTTGCAAGGGCCGCGCGACCGACGGCGCGATACCGCGCAAAATCATGCGTTCGTTGCCGATCATCGCGGCATAGCTGCGAACTTCGCCCGCGAGGCGTCCGGCAATCGGCGCAGAGCGCTCACGGCTCGACAACGTGACCAGCGTAATCGTCACCGACCGACCGCTGGCGAGTGCCGTCGCGTAGTTCGGATCGACCACCAGAACCGCATCCAGTTCGCCGTTTTTCACGCGGGCTTCGTAGTCCTGCGGATCGGCTTCGACCTTGACCCCGCGACGCTCCAGATAACGCACAAAATCGGGTGCGAACTGCGCGTTGACAATCGGTGCGGTGATTTTTTCGATGCGGCCCTGAATCGACTGCGCCACGAAGTACAACAGGCAGACAACCAGCGGCCCGGAAATCGCAACGCCAAACAGCGCCAGAAAAATACTCTTGCGATCCCGCAGCAAATCAACGATTTCTTTGCGAGCGACCAGTGACAGACGGGTTAGCGAGAAGGCGCTCATGCGAACAATCCCTCTTCGCTGCCGATCAGCTTCACAAACGCATCTTCGAGGCTGTCGAGTCCTGTCGTTGCGAGCACTTCCTGCGGGGTTCCCGAGAAGACGGCGCGTCCTTTATTGATGATCACGATGCGGTCGCACAACGCGGCGACCTCCTGCATGATGTGGCTGGAAAAAAGCACGCATTTACCTTGGGCTTTAAGCCCGCGAATCAGGTCGCGCATGCTGCGTGTGGACATGATGTCGAGACCGTTGGTCGGCTCATCGAGCAATACGGTTTGTGGATTGTGAACGAGGGCTCGCGCGATGGCGACTTTCATCCGCTCTCCTTGCGAGAAACCCTGAGTCGGGCGATCTGCCAGGTCATGCAGTCCGAGTTCATCGATGAGCGCTGTCGTTCGCTGCTGAGAATCTATGAGCGACAAGCCTTGCAAGCGGCCAAAGTAGTTGATGTTTTCACGCGCGGTGAGCCGCCAATAAAGGCCTTTGGCGTCACCGAGCACGCCAAGGCGCTGGCGCACCGTCGCTCGCTCGCTGGCAAGGTCTGCTCCGTCGATTCGCGCGCTGCCCGCGTCGGATGACAAGAGCGTTGACAGCATGCGCAGCGTCGTTGTCTTCCCCGCACCGTTAGGGCCGAGGAGGCCTGTGACTTCGCCGTCCTTCGCCGTGAAGCTCACGTTATCAACCGCAGTGACGACTCGCGTGCTCGCTTTCAACGCAAATGCAGAAGTACGCTCGCGAACGGTGAAGCGCTTGCAGAGGCCTTCCACTTCAATCATGGTCTGGCCACCAGCGGGGACGTATAGAACAGGGGACGCGGCAGTCTTAGCTCCGCTTCGCAGGAATCAAAGGCGGTGGCAATATTGCCGGTCTCGACAAATTTCGTAATGATTCGGCGCACGCACGGTTGCGGCGACGTGATGTGGCCCATACCCGCCACGATGATGTGTTTGCTGTTGGGAAGCGTCTTCGCAGCAAGCGAGCCTTGCGCTGGGGGTGTCACCGGATCTTGTGTTCCCGAGAGCAGCAACGTCGGGATATCACTCGTCGTCAGCTCAAAGAACTCAGGCTCGACTTTGCCATGCGGAAAGCCTTTGCAGAAGCCATAAAACATATCGTTCAGTGCCTGAAATCTTGGATTGGGTAACGGAGTCCGGTTCAACATGTCCTCTGCGCACATGACCGCAAATCGTTGTGCGATGGCGATGTCGCCTTCGCCGATGGATGAAGCTGATAAGGTCGCCGCGAGCGGTGCAAAATTCCCCCTGGCTGCCTGATCAATCAAATTCGGCACCATGCGTGACGCTTCTGGTATGTAAAGCATTGGCCATATAAGCGTCACCAGCGTGCGATCGGACACCACTCCATTGATCGGTTTTCCGCTGGCGGGATGCGCGAAATTTACTTTGCGCGGTGTTGCGCGAAGCTCAGACAGCAAGGTATCAAACGTCGCCAAAATATTGGGGTAAGCCTTTGCGCATCCGTCACTGGCAGCACAGGCAGCAAGCGTTGATCGCAGTTCGGCCTCGGATGAGGCCAACGCATCATCAGGCAGATGCAAGCTGGTCGGAGCAACGCCATCGAGCACTGCTGTACGAATGCTTTGCGGATAGCGCTTCATGTAGCGCAACGCGACACGCGAGCCGTAACTGCCGCCCCAGACGTTGATTTTTTCGTGGCCGAGCGCCTTGCGAACCAGCTCCAGATCGTCGATGTAATCATCGGTGCGGTGCGTCGCGGCGTTGCCTTTGAGTGTGGCGATGCATTTGGCCCAATCGCGCTGTATAGCCTCGTCGGAATTGCTAAACGCTTCCTTCAGCGGATCAACATTCGGGTCGGCGGCTATGGAGTCACAGGTCAGCGTTTTGCTCCTGCCCGTACCACGCTGATCGACCAGCACGATGTCGCGACGCTTGCGCAAATCGCCCAGCGCGCTCACCAATCCGCCAATGTCGCTCGCCGCCTGACCGGGACCACCGGCAAAAAAATAAACAGGATTCGGCTCAGGGTTGCGCGCCAGCGCGGGCAGCACGGCAACATGAATGTTGATTGTCTTGCCCGCGTCGCTCTTGTCGGCGTAATCCTCCGGCACTGCAACGGTTGCACAACGCGCAACGGAGTCAACGCGCTTCAGGCGACAGTCCGCAAAGGTGACGGCGGCGTTGGCCAAACCGGTTTTGCGTGAGTCGCATGCGGTTAGTGAGAACGTTGTGACCAATGCGAATGCGATCAGTACCGTCGGAGCAAGCCGTACTTTTTGTCGCTTGAAAGGGATGGGGTTCATGGCGCAAGCGTAGCAGCGCAAACGTATCGCATTTCCACGAGTTTCAACTCATGCGACGAAGCACGCAAAGGCTGGCACCGATTGCGCGTGCGACGACCTTTGATGCGAAATGACGCTAGCGCGTACCTTCGGCTGCACTGCGGACGGTGTCGATAAAGCGCTGGCCCGCTGCTAGGCCAACCTGCTGATCAAGAATCGCACGCACCTCGTTGATCGTAGCGCGCATTTGCTGCGCGTCTTTGCAGTTCTCAATCCTGATCGCCAGACGATCTGCGCCGGGACCGAGAATGTCGTGCAAAGTGCGAATCGCTGAACGTCTGACCGCCTGAACTTGCGCGGCTGTAGGTTCCGGCAGGACATCGCCGCCGATACTGTTTTGCGCGGAAGTGACCGCTCCAGCAGCGACGGTTGCTGGGCCTGCTGCACCTGCGCCCTTTCCGATGGCAGCACCGATGCCGACCGATGGTGCACCCGTTACCGAGACGATGAGCCCCTGCGTTTCAAGCTCCGCAAGCAAAAAATCAACCTCTGTGCCGCGTACAAAAGCAGCCAACCGCTCGGTGTTTGCTGTTCCGTCAATGAGAATGAGCAACCGCCGTAATTCCGTGCGTAGCCCCAACGCACGGGCTTGCACCTCGGCTGCGCCAGCTTCAGTCTTGCGAAAAATTGATTTTGGATTCAGCATATTGACCCCAAAGTCTGCGAATTAAAAGTTGTGTCTGACGCCAAACTTACGCCGCGCATATGCGAAGTTTTACTACAGATTTTTCTGATAAGCGACCGCTGCCGCCCCAGCTTACCCTTAACTTGACCGTTATCCATCGCCGTTTACTTGCCCTGCATTTTCCATGGGCAGTCAAGATGGCAGATTGCGGCCACTTTCAGCAGCGCTCCGCACGCTATCCAGAAACTGTTGCCCTGTCGTGACGCCAAATTGCTCTTCGAGTATCTGGTGGATTTCAGTGATCGCAGCACGCAAGGTTAGGGAATCTTCCGGCTGCTGAAGCTTGTCCAGCCATTCATGCGACTCGACGCCCAGAATTCGTCTAAGCCCGCGTGCGGCACCGGCTCGCACGATTAGCAAGCGCTCGTCAGTATCAGGCGGTCTCGCCGAGACGTTCTCTGGCGTTACGGGAGTATCACTCGTCGCAGGCACAATTGCCTGATTCGGCGCTGCAACCGGTGCAACTACTGCGCTGACACTCGTGCCCGCCGCACTTGGCTCAACGATCAGCCCCGCGGTCTCTAGTTCCGCCATCAGGTCAAGGACGGGCAGGCTGGGTAAGAATCTGGCTAATTGAGACAGCGCCGTCCGACCATCCACCAGAATCAACAGGTGCCGCAGCTCGGGCCGCAATTCGAGCGCCCTCGTTTGTACTTCGACAATGCCAGCTTCAGTCTTTCTGTAAGCACTAGTCGCAGGCGACATGATGAGGCCGTGCGTCTCGAGCTCGGAAATCAGCGGCGCGATCTCTGTGCCTCGAACAAACGTAGCCAGACGGCTTACCGACGAACTACCGTCAACCACAATAAGCAAGCGACGCAACTCGGCGCGCAGGCCCAGTGTGCGTGACTGCACTTCGAGTAAACCTGCCTCGGTTTTAAAATAGATTGCATTTACGTCAAGCATCGTGAATCTCTACCCGATAAACCGCTTTGCTGTTCCTCTGTGAAACGCTGCCAAGGCTCACCCGCGAACAATGTTTGCTCCAAAAGCGGTTGAGCGTGCACGCAATGTGCCAGCTAACCGATTCAGGGGTAAGAATTGTCAGGTTGCCCTTGTCGCTCCTGCCGCAGCGACACCGGATCGCCGGTACAGCGCTAGGGCTGGCCGATCAGGCGAATTGATCCAGCCTTGGTTGATGTCATGAGATCGACATAAGCCGAAGCCCCGCCTGCGCCCCACCGCGTCACCAGCCCACGGTAATGTGCCGAAAATGGGTTGCCCGACTGGCCCGTTGAGTAAATGATCGTCGCCGCATTGGCATCGGGCACGGACAGGTCATAAACAGCGCGCAGGCTGGCTGCGAATTCGTTGGCGAACGGGTTCGGTTCGCGCAGGCGAACTTTGCCGACCATCACTGTGTAAGTGTCGCCTGCCGTGGGTGTCCGGATTTCGAACAGTTTGGACAAGATTGGCACGTTGGAGAACGGACGGTGTTCGCTCCGCGCAAAGTGGGCCGTGTCCCAGCGCCATGACGACACATCGTTGCCGTAACGCCGGGTCAGATCTTCGAGGGCAGAATCAAATGCGGCGTTGACGATTTCACCGCATGTATCGGTTTTCGCCGTGGTTTTGTCGTCGCACCACCACGCGTCGTTGCGCGACAGCACGCCATTGACCGCAGCCCGGAAATCACGACGTCCGAAGACCGCCTCGAAAAGCTCGGGACCCACTTCGTCGGCCAGTATTCGTTTGGCTACTTCGCGATTCCAGGCCCAATGGACGAGCGCTGCAACCGCTGGGTCGTATTGGCTGCTCACCATGCCATCGTTTGCGAACGCGGTTAGCGCACGGCGGGCGTCATTCGCGAGTGGATGCTTTGAGGTTAGCTTCGGAACCCACTGCATTAGCGGGGTGTCATGGGTGTGCTTCAGGTCGTGCTGAATCGCACGCAAACTCTGGCCGTCGTGTTTGGGCTTTGCAGCCAGCAATTCTTCAATACGAAGCTTGCGGCCCTTATGCGCCCATTCACCACTAATAAAGTGCGGGTAGTCATCTGGGTGAATTCGCTGATTGGCGGTCGCGAGATACGTGCTAACTGTCTGCTGCGGCATCTGCTCGAATGCGAGAAATCCGGCCCAATCGTATTTCGTATCCCAACCCGGTGACGGCGCGAGGCCGTTGATATCGTTGTCAGGTTTACGGATTGGCACGCGACCCGGCGCGATGAACGCCGTATTGCCCAGCGTGTCGGCCATCACGATGTTTTGTTGCGGCGCGACGTAGCCGCGTAGTGCTTCTTTCAGTTCGGCCACCGTCTGAGCCTTGTTCATGCGCGCGGCGACAAGCACGGTTTGATTGTCCGTGTCGAGCGCGGTCCAGCGCATTGCCATCGCGAATTTTTTGGTGTTGATGGCGTTTGCGGTGGGCGCATGCGCATCCGAGATGATCGGGCCATGACGCGATTCACGCACCGTAATTTGCACGTCGGCTTCACCTTTGACTTTGAACGTTTCGCTGCGTACCGTGAGTTTTAGCCAACCGTCTGGCGTGCGTGCTTCACCCTTATCGTTGATCTCTTCGAGAAACAAATCCTGAACATCTGGCCCGGTATTGGTGAAGCCCCAGGCGACACCTTTGGTGCGCCCCAGAATCACCGAAGGCCCGCCCGGTAGCGTCGCGCCCGTCACTTCAATGCCCGGCGCTTTTTGTTTTGTGTAATACCAGATCGCCGGGGCCGCGAGCGACAAATGGGGGTCGTTCGCGAGCAGCGGTTTGCCGCTGGTAGTGTTGTTGCCGTTCACCACCCAATTGTTCGACCCGATGCCCTCGATTCCCGCCGAGAGGAGCATCAGCTCAGTCGAGGAATCAACGCTGGCGTTTTTTGTTTCTGCGGTCTTCAAAACATCAATTGATTTGTAAAGAGCCGCATAGTCACCATGCGCAGGCAACTTGTCGCCCGGCTGCGGCGGCATCAGCTCGTCGATCCTTGAAACCGGCATCCGCGCCGCCATCTGCAGGCGCAGCAGTTCGTTCCCCCAGTTGCCGCTCAAGTCGTAGGCCATGATGATGCCCCAGGCCACGGTGTCTGCGGGCTCCCAGAGGCCAGGCTGCACTCCAAGAATGACGAACTCAGGCGGGCGCGCAGTCATCGCGTCTCGCACATAAGCGTTCACACCATCAGCATACGCCTGTAGCAGTGCTTTCGCCTCGGCGGGAAAGCCATCCAGCTGCACTTTGGCCGCACGATGAACGCCGAGCGTGCGCAGAAATTTGTCCGTCTCCAGCGCTTTCGGCCCGAGGATTTCTGCGAGTTCACCGCGCCCGATGCGACGATTCATTTCCAGTTGCCATAGGCGATCACGCGCATGCATGAAGCCCACGGCAAACGAGAGATCGCGCTCGGATTTCGCTTCAATCGTGGGGATGCCTTCGGCGTCCAGCGTGATCGTAGCTTCTCCGAGCGGGGCTTTGACAGCATATTTCGCGTTGTCTGTCGGTACGCTACGCCAAACATAAATCGCGACCCCGCAAGCGACAATCGCCACGACGGCAATCAAGCCCAGAAAAATTCGTTTTAGCCAGCGCACTTTTGCTCCCCATTTGACGCGGATCAGTTGAATTCATGCGAGATTGCCCTACATATAGCCCAAACAACTTCTATGAAGGGACGCCCCATGCGTTTCGACAAACTCACCACCAAATTTCAGCAGGCCTTTGCCGATGCGCAGTCTATCGCGGTCGGGTTGGACGCGACACAAATCGAGCCGCAGCACTTGCTGATGGCGCTGCTTGAGCAGGAAGACGGCGGTACCAAGCCGCTGCTGCAACGGGCGGGCGTCAACGTCGGCAAACTTGAAAAAGACCTGAAGGCCAGCATCGAGCGACTACCGAAGCAGCAGGGCGGCGACGGCAACGTGACGGTCGGTCGCGATCTGAACGGCTTGCTGAATTTGACGGATAAAGAGGCGATGAAACGCAATGACCAGTTCATTGCGTCCGAGCTCTTCTTGCAGGCACTCGCCAGTGACAAGAGTGAAACGGGGCGCATTTTCAAAGACGCAGGTGCCAACGCCAAAACGCTACAGGCATCGATTGACGCGGTGCGTGGCGGCAGCGGCATGGATTCGCAAGAGGCCGATAGTCAGCGTCAGGCGCTCGATAAATACACCGTCGATCTCACCGAGCGGGCGCGCATGGGCAAGCTCGATCCGGTGATCGGTCGCGATGACGAAATTCGTCGCGTGATTCAGGTGCTGCAACGTCGCACCAAGAACAATCCTGTACTGATCGGTGAGCCGGGTGTGGGCAAAACCGCGATTGTTGAAGGCCTGGCGCAACGAATCGTTAACGGTGAGGTGCCAGAAGGACTGAAGAGCAAACGCGTGCTCTCGCTTGACTTTGCGGCTATGGTTGCGGGCGCGAAATATCGCGGCGAATTTGAAGAGCGTCTGAAGGCCGTGCTCAAAGATCTCGCGAAAGACGAAGGCCAGACAATTGTCTTCATCGACGAACTGCACACCATGGTGGGCGCAGGCAAAGCCGACGGTGCGATGGATGCGGGCAACATGTTGAAGCCCGCATTGGCGCGCGGTGAGCTGCATTGCGTAGGCGCAACCACGCTTGACGAATATCGAAAATACATCGAGAAAGACGCCGCGTTGGAGCGTCGTTTCCAGAAGGTTCTCGTCGGCGAGCCATCGGTAGAATCCACCGTTGCCATCTTGCGTGGACTCAAGGAAAAATACGAAGTTCACCACGGCGTCGACATCACCGATGCCGCGATTATCGCCGCAGCCGAGCTGTCGCATCGCTACATCACGGATCGTTTTTTACCGGATAAAGCCATCGACCTGATTGATGAGGCCGC